>DATART010000070.1:0-12094 GCA_036264035.1 Thermoanaerobaculia bacterium
AATAGCACAAGGCCTTGTGCAATAGGTTTGACTCTTTGGCGAAGTGGAACTGCCTACTCGGATGAGTGGCGTTTCCAGCGTTCCATGGCGGCTTTCTTGGCGATCTCTGACCGCCGCTTCGCGCTGAGGCTCGCCGCCCGCGCCGGTCCGCCGATCTTCCCGCCGATCCGACCGAACGCGGCAGCGGCTGCGCGCATCGCGTCCGTGATCTCGACCGGCTCATCATCGGGCCTGTCAGCTTCAGACCGCGCGGCGATCGTATTCATGACCCGGACGGCAGCCTGCGCTTCGTCCTCGCGCTTCTTCGGGCGCTTGCTTGACCCCTTTGGCATGCGAGGAGTATCGGTTCGCTACTTCCGTTTGTCAAACGGTCGGAAGAGTTCAGACGGCGACACGTTCAACGCATCGGCCAGCTTGAGGAGATTATCGAAGCACGGATTCCGCCGCCCGCGCTCCACGTCGCCGACGTAGTTCCGATTCAGTCCTGCCAGCTCCGCGAGCTTCGTCTGCGAAAGGTCGCGTTTCTCGCGCAGTTCCCGAAGGTGCGCCGCGAACTTTTCTATCGGCCTGACCGCCACGCTTTGAGTGTGCAGCCATGTTCCTGTTGCGCGCCATGCTATGAGTGTGACATGCTATCGGTGTGAGAAAAAAAATATACCCGAGAAGAGAGCGCCCGCCCCGTGCGACACGGTTCGATCTGTTCCTCCGGCAGTGGGGTGTCAAGGCTCGCCTTTACGCGCGGCAGGCCGGAATCAGCCCATCACAACTTCGGCGGATTCGCCGTGATGAGTGTGAGCCGACCCGTCACATGATGGTGCGGCTTGTGGAGACCGCCTCCGCGATGCTCTCCCGGCCCGTCTACATGGTTGAGCTATTCGAGCTATCGCGCGCCGATGAAGCGATCTACGCCGCGATAATGGAGAGGAGAGCGAGCAGTGCCCATCCCCAAGGTTGAAACCGTCAACGCCGTCACGATGCAGCATGCCGAGACGCTGATAGATGGCATCAATGAAAAGCTGATTCGTTCGGGCGCGTTCATCGAAGGATTCAGCGAGGCGGCGATCCTGACATGGCCGGACGATGACGAATCGGCGCAAGAGCACTACAACCGCTTGGCGGGCGAAATCCGCGACCGGCTTTTCGCTGACACTCACCTATTCATCGCGGAAGCGTTCGTGCGCATCGCGAACGCCGTAATCGAAGGGGAGCGGACGCGGGTCGAAGAGCCGTTGACGCCGCCGAGAATTGAGATGGTAGAGGCGGTCACGCTGGCGCAGGGGTTGATATTCGCGGAGCAGATGTACAAAGAAACCGTCGACTCGGAAATCTTCGACATAGCGATCAGCGCGACGCACATCAGAACGTTTCCTGATGACGACCCGGACGGCGAGGAGTCCGCAGCGCAGAAACATTTCCACGACATGACAGACGAAATCCGCGACCGGATTCATGGGGAGACGAAGCAACTGATTGCAGACGCATTCGTGCGCGTCGTCGGCGATGTCTTCTCGCGCGAGCGGCAGAGGCGCTGACATGCAAGCTGTCCTGACCGCCATCTTTTTCGATGACGACGGCGGTGTCACCGGATTCGTTGAAGAGTTCCTAGACGTGTCGGCGCACGGTCGCAACCTGAAGGACGCGAGGACGAAGCTGACGAAGGCTTTGCGTGAACGGCTGGAAGCGGAGCCGGAAGAGACACGGTACCGCGAAGCATCGTACGGCACCGTCACGCGCGAACGGCTCGCGGTGGAGTTCTGGCGTCCAGACCTCGCGGCCTCGCTACTCCGAGGCGAGTGATGCGCCCGATACAAATGGTAACGATCGTTACTCCCGAGCACGGTGCGGCCTTCGCGGAAGGTTGGTACAACGGCGACATGGCGGAAGCCGTGAGCGACACCGGCATCATGACGGGGCCGGATGGCTACTACGGTGACCCGATCGCCGAGGCCGCGCAGCTCCATTACCTCGATTTGGAACGCGAAATCTGCGCGCTCGTTTTCGAGGCAACGAAGCAAGTGATCGCCGAGGCATTCGTCACGGCGGCGAACGAGGTACCCACCATTACCCACCATGACCCACTGTTACAAACGGCGCGTCAAACTAGACCACTACCCAGATTGACGCAGATGAGAACGATGGATGCTTCGTTCCATCGATGGCGTCATGCCATCTCGCGTTCGGCGCGCAGCCTGTCCTTATTTGAGGACGCCGGAGCTGAAAAACACGTCGAATTTCGGAATGAATATCAGACGCCCCTGATATTCATGCGTGGGGTCGACGCGTTGCATGCGTGGGGCTGACGCGAAATCGCCCGAACCGCTCGCCTTGCATGCGACGGCCTGACGCGAAATCGACAGAGCCGCTCGCGTTGCACGCGACGGCCTCACGCGAAATCGACAGAGCCGCTCGCGTTGTATGCGACGGCCTCACGCGTTGCATGTAACGTTGAGGCTTGATCCGCAGATGACGCAGATTGACGCAGATGAGAACGATGGTGTCTTTCATCTGCGTCGATCTGCGTCATCTGCGGATAAAACGTCCTGCCGTAAGATCGCGCCGTCGATGACTGATCAGAATGACCACACCCTCCCCTTCTGCGAGCGCGTGCGCATCGCGGCGGAGCTGCTGGAATCGCTGGACCTCGATCGCACGCAGCTGACACAGGTCAGCGACGACGAGCGGCGGCGGCTGTTGCATGCGACGAGGAAGGTGGCGGAGCCGGATCATCATGCTCGGCGGAAGCTGGTTAAGGCGGGGCGGAAGGCGCGGAAGGCGGCGAAGCTCCAGCAGGATGATGAGGTTCTGAACTCGTCCGGCATCCGCGAGCTGCGGCGGAAGCCGGTGTTTACTACGCCGAACTACTATCGGGAGTTGGCCGAGGGGGAGGCGTCGCGGGAGACTTCGGAGTCGCGGCATTGCTATGTCTGCAAGCAGCACTACGACGTCGTCCATTTTTTCTACGATCAGCTTTGTCCGTCGTGCGCGGAGCTGAATTTTTTCAAGCGCACCGAGTCGGCCGATCTGGGCGGACGCGTGGCGCTGCTGACGGGCGGGCGCGTCAAGATCGGCTATCAGGCGGGACTGAAGCTGCTGCGCGCCGGTGCGCGGCTCATCGTCACTACGCGCTTTCCGCGCGACTCGGCGGCGCGGTACGCGCGGGAGGACGATTTCCGCGAGTGGTCCGATCGTTTGGAGATCTTCGGACTCGATCTTCGTCACACGCCGAGCGTCGAGGCGTTCTGCCGCGAGATGCATAGCACGCGCGAGCGGCTCGACTTCATCATCAACAATGCCTGCCAGACCGTGCGCCGGCCGCCGGCGTTTTATGAGCACATGATGGAGGCGGAGACGGCGTCGCTGCATTCGCTCGCCGATCATGAGCGGAAGTTGCTCGGCGCATTCGAGGGATTGCGCGGATATCGCATGCTGCCCGAGGCGGCGATCGTCAATTCCGCGGAGCTGTCGCAGATCCCGTTGCTGCCGGAGGATCATCACGATCGCGACCTCTTTCCGAGCGGCCGGCTCGATCAGGATCTGCAACAGGTCGATCTGCGCGGACGCAATTCGTGGCGGCTGCTGCTGGCCGAGGTGTCGTCGGTGGAGTTGCTGGAAGTGCAGTTGGTCAATGCGGTCGCGCCGTTCATCATCAACGCGCGATTGAAACCGCTGATGCTGCGGACGGCGAATCGCGACAAGCACATCGTCAATGTGTCGGCGGTCGAAGGTCAGTTTTACAGAAATCAGAAAACGACGCGGCATCCGCACACGAACATGGCCAAGGCCGCTCTCAACATGATGACGCGCACCTCGGCTGCCGACTATCACGCCGACGGCATTCACATGAACAGCGTCGACACGGGATGGGTGACGGACGAGGATCCGGCCGCTCTCGCTGAGCGCAAGACCTCGGTGCATCGCTTCCATCCACCGCTCGACATCGTCGACGGCGCCGCGCGCATCGTCGATCCGATCATCTCCGGGATCAACACTGGCGTGCACATGTGGGGACAGTTTTTGAAGGACTACAAGCCGACCGATTGGTGAGTTGTCATCTTGAAGTGCCGTAGGACGCTGAAGGATCTCAAGATGCGCAACTCCGGATGAAACCCGCTGAGATTCAACGCAGCTTGGGAAGCTTGAGATCCTTCGACCGTCCTCCGCCGGTCGCGCTTTGCGCTCCTCGGCTCCGGCGGCTCAGAGGCTGTGAAGATATGACGCGATGCGTTCGCGTGCTTTCGCCTGCGCGCGAAGGCGCGCTCCACAATCCTAGCCCCGCGCTTTGCACGGGGTTTGGGTATGCGCCGATGATCCGGCGGCCGCGGAGGCGGCCGCTACAAAGGTCTCGCGCGGCGCGAGCATTTTGTAGTGGCCGCCCCCGCGGCCACAACCTTCATTCACCCTCGTTTCCCCGCGCAAAGCGCGGGGCTAGGATTGTTGAGCGCGCCTTCGCGCGCCACGAGATTCCACAGCCGCAGGTTCTTCGGCGGCTCCAGCTCTCAGGATGACAATCGCTGTTAACCATCGCGAGAAACCTTCGTATCCCCGGCAGAGGACCTACCAATGCCGAAAAAACTGATCACTCTTCTTTTTGCCGCTGCGATCGCAGCATCCGCGTTTGCGCAGGCGCCGGCTAGTACGACATCGACCACCACCACCGCGACCACCACCATCGTCACTGATACGGATAGCCATGAAACGCGCGACGCGTTTCACTCCGCGCTGCGGCGCTATCCGACGGAAGTCGGCCGGGTATTGAAGCTCGATCCGTCGCTGATGACGAATCAGTCGTATCTCGCCAACTATCCAGCGCTGGCGTCGTTTCTGGCGCAGCATCCGGAGATCGCGCATAGCCCCGCGTTCTATCTCGACAACATCTATGTCGGCGAAGAGCCGCGCGGCGAGAACAGCAACGAGCGCGTGTGGCGCTCGACGATGGAAGCGCTATGCCTCCTGGCGGTCATCGGTCTCGGCGCGGGCGTTTTGATCTGGGTCGTGCGCACGTTGATCGAGCATCGCCGGTGGAGCCGGATCTCGAAGGTGCAGTTGGACGTACACAACAAACTGATGGACCGCTTCACGGCGAACGAAGACCTGCTCGCGTACATCCAGACGCCGGCGTGGAAACGCTTCCTCGAATCGGCGCCGATCGCGAACGACGCCCCGCGCGCGGTCAGCGCGCCGGTGGGACGCATCATGTGGTCGGTACAGGTCGGCCTCGTGCTCGCGGCGGCCGGCTTCGGATTGCAATACGTCAGCGGCAGCATCGAGAAGTCGATGTCGCAGCCGCTCTTCGCCATGGGCGTGCTCGCGATCTCGATCGGCATCGGCTTCGTCATCTCCGCCATCGTCTCGTACGTTCTCTCCCGGAGGCTGGGTTTGTGGGAGACGGCGGTTTCCGCGGAAGGGGCAGCGACAGAGTGATCGAGGGAGTGGGGAGTACGGTGTGGGGAGTGGGGAGGACTGTTCCGGCACGTCTCATCTCCGACCCCTACTCCCACTCCCCACTTCCCACTCCCAGACCCACAATGAGACCATTCACCCAATGCACTTCACGAGCGTCATGAACGATGCGCTGCTCTCGGTTGCCGGCGCGCGTGCGAAAGCCGAGGCGTCGAGGCTGATGGACGAGGAGAGCTTTCGTGCGTTTTACGAGAGGACGTCGCGGCCGGTGTGGATTTACCTGGCGCGCGTTACCGGCGATCGCGATCTTGCCGATGACCTGCTGCAGGAGACGTTTTACCGTTTCTACAAAGCGGGCGCCGCGCATCAGGACGAAAGCCATCGCCGCAACTCGCTCTTCTGCATCGCCACAAACATCGCGCGCGACGTGAATCGCAAGAAGACAAGACATCCAATCGAGCAGTTCGAGTTGAATGAGTCGGATGAAGCGATCGTGGCGATCGATGCGCGGATCGCCGAACGATTCGAAGGGAGCACCGATCTCTGGCGCGCGATGTCCCAACTGAAACCGATCCAGCGTGAGATGCTCTGGCTTGCCTACGCCCTCGGCTCCAGCCATTCCGAGATCGCAGAAATCGTCGGTGTGAAACGCGGCAGCGTGAAGATCCTCCTCTTCCGCGCGCGCAAGAAACTGGCTGGCCTCCTCGGAGCACGCTCATGAACGACTGTCCTCAGGAACAGGAAACGCTCGCAATCGTGCAGGCCGGACGCTGGCCGGACGGCTGTGATGACGTGCTGCGAACGCACCTCGCGGCGTGCCCCACGTGCGCCGATATCGTCCGCGTCGGATCGCTGATCGCCGCCGACTACCACGCTTCGCTTCGCAGCTCACGTGTCCCCGCTTCGGGATTGGTGTGGTGGCGGATGCAGCGCCGCTCGCGTCAGGAAGCGATTCGGACAGCGTCGCGCGTCATCACGATCGTGCAGGCGATCGCGGTCGCGTCCGGTGTGGCGGTGGCGATCGTAATCATCGTTGCGACGGGCGTCTCGTTCCGTCCCACTCCGATCTCGCACACGGACCTCGCGCAATGGGCGCTTCCGCTGATCATCGGGCTGGTGTCGTGGGTAATGCTCGCTCCGGTGGCGGTGTACCTCGCGGTTAGTAAAGACTGAACATGTGGCACAGACCAGACGTGTCCAAATTAGCGGAATGCCGTCGCCGGAGGCGACTCGTAGGGTAGCCGGTGGTCCGAGCGAAGCGAGCGACCACCGGAAAATCGGCGCGGGTATTTCCTCGACCCGGGCAGGGGTCGCGTATCAAATACCAAGCGGCGTGAATTCCCTCCGCGACCGCTGCCGCGGTCGGAAAATCGGGCGCGATCGATGACCGGTGGTCGCTCGCTTCGCTCGGACCACCGGCTACCATCCGAGCCACCTCCGGTGGCTTGGTACCGCTTGGGGCTGCATCGCTACGTCAGATGATTAACACCTTGGCGGCGCAGACACCCTGTCTGTGCTCTGGCAAGTTGTAGGGTCTGACCCTTCTCAAGCAGCAATGAGCACTCTCGACTTGTTCATCACTTCTCGCGAGCATCACGAGCACAGACAAGAGTGTCTGTGCCACACGCTTCGCGGCCTAACTCCGACTATCTCCCGTTATCCAGCGGCCTCGGTCCCGCGTTCTTCACGTACTTGTCAAACCAGTTGATCCGCTCCGCGAGTACATCGAGAAGCGTTTCGCGCGCGGCGTAGCCGTGCGCTTCGTTCGGCAGCGTCACGTAGCGGACCGTCGCGCCGTGGCCTTTCAAGGCCAGGTAGAAACGTTCGGACTGGATCGGGAACGTGCCGGAGTTGTCGTCGGCTTCGCCGTGCATCAAGAGGATCGGATCCTTGATCTTGTCGGCGTACCAGAACGGCGACATCTTCGCGTAGAGGTCGGGCACTTCCCAGAACGTGCGGCGCTCGCTCTGGAAGCCGAACGGCGTGAGCGTGCGGTTGTACGCGCCGCTCTCGGCGAAGCCGGCGCGGAAAAGGCGCGAATGCGCGAGCAGGTTCGCGGTCATGAACGCGCCGTAGCTGTGACCGCCGACGCCGATGTGATCGCGATCGCCCACACCCATCTCCACGACTTTGTCGATGGCCGCCTCGGCGCTGGCGACGAGTTGTTCGACGTAATGGTCGTTGGCCGTTTCGCCCGGTCCGACGATCGGCATTGTGGGATTGTCGAAAATCGCGTAGCCGGAGAGCAGTAGGAAGAGGTGCGAGTAGCCGTTGACGATGGTGAAGCGATTCGGCGAGCCGCTGACCTGGCTAGCCGTATCGGGATCGCCGAATTCCCGCGGATAGGCCCACATGATCACCGGAATGCGCTCCCCCTTTTTGTAGCCGGGCGGGAGATACAGCGTCGCCGACAACTTCACACCGTCCTTGCGCTGATATGTCACGTATTGGTGCTCGATGCCGCGAAGCTGCGGCTGCGGATCCTTGAACGCGGTGACCGCGCGCCGCGCATCGCCGCCGACCGTGCGCACGTAATAGTTCGGGACGTCCTTCGGCGTCTCCCACCGCGTTAGAATCGTAGTGACATCAGCGTCGAGCGGCGCGATGACGGTTTCGTAGGCATCGGCGGAACTGTGAAACAGCCGCTCACTCTGCAGCGTCTTCAGATTGAGCCGATCGAGGAACGGCCGATCGCCTTCGGACGACGCACCGACGCCGGCGAGATAGATCGAGTCGCCGCGCTGGAGGATCGGGCTCGTGGAGGCGCGGGCACCGAATCCCCCGAAACTGCTGCGCGCGGTGGCATCGCGCGTAATCGGCGTTCCCGGATTGTCGTACGCGGCGTCCTGCTTGCGATCCCACAACTTCTTCGGCTCCGCGCCCGGTTCGAGAATCCATGTACGCGTGCGGCGCGAGAGGCGATCGAATTCGCTGAGCAGTCCGAAGCCCTGTTCCGTGTACGAAATCCCTGCGAAGCGCCACTCCGTCTTGCCGATCTCCGACGGCTCTTCGCTGAACGGCGCCGCAAGCGCCATCACACGATCGCGAAACGGAACTTTGTTTTTCGGATCGCCGTTATCGAGCGCCTCGGTCCAGACGACCGTGGCCGGCTGGTCCTCGCGCCAATGATGTCCGCGCGGTGCCGCTTCGACTCCCGTCAGCGGAACACCTTCGCGGCTGGGACGATCGGCGAGTTTTTTCACGACGGCGCCTTTGCGATCCCAGATCTCGACGTCATCGGGGAAGCCGTTCATCGGGATGAGATGCGAGAACGGCGGTTTGATTTTCGTCACGAGGATGAATCGATCGTTCGGCGACGGCGCGACGTCGCTGAGGATGGCGGGTTTGCCGATCGCCGTCATCGCACCCGAGGCCGTATCGAATGACGCCAATTGGCTGGTGAAGTAATACGCGAAGAGCGCGTCATCGTGCGCCGTGCGCAGCATGTCCTCGTAGGTCGCGCTCTGCGCCGTCTTGCCGAGGTTCTCCTGCACGTTGGGGCCGGTGGGAACGTTCGAATCGGCGGGAGCAGGACCGCGGCCGAGGGGAACCGTCTTGCAGAGAAGCGTCTTGTTGTCGGCGAGCCAATCGCACGGATCGCCCGCGGCGGCATTTAAGCGCGCGGCGCCGCTGATCTTTTTCGCGGCGCCGGTGGCCGCGTTCGCGACCCACAGCTCGATACCGTCGCTGCGCGTATTCATGAACGCCAGCTTCGATCCGTCCGGCGAGAACTTCAGATTCGACGAGAGATTCGCATTCGCGGGAACGGTCACGGTGATTGGCGCGCCGCCGCCGATCTTCTGCAACTTGATCGCGTAGATAAGCGCCGTGCGATGCGGCCCATTCGTACGCGGATTCACGCGTACGCCGGCCAGCCGGAGCATCGGCTGCGATAGTTCCGCGATTGTCGGCTGCGCTCTTCGATACGACAGCACCATCACCTTCTTCGATGGACTGGGCAGCGCCTCCGGCAACGGCGGCGCATCGAATGCGGCTACGACTTCCGGCGGCGGCACGAGGTACCTGGGAGTGTCGGCGGCGAGAGTGGTGGCGAGGAGGAGGAGCAGCGGCAGAAGGCACTTTCGCGTCATGTCGCCGGATTGTACTCACGCGGAGGCGCGGGGACGCGGAGCGCGCAGGACCTGGCTACCAAGTCACTGGAAGCCGAGGACGACGTGGTAGACGGCGTCGGACGGTCCCGGCGAACCGCGCTGCAGCAGAAACGATTGACCGTCGGGCAGCATTGCGAAGCGATCAAGGTCGGGCACGCGGAAAAGCTCGTGAGTGGCCGCGTCGTCCCATCGTCCTGACCGGCCGGGCATGGCGCTGATGATGGCCCCTTCCGAGGTTCGATAGACGATCTCGCCGCCGTCTCGACGCCACCCCGGAGCGTTACCGCCGTTGGGGGAAATCCGGATCGGACGCGCATCTCCGCCGGCAATCCGCATGAGATAGACCTGAGCGCTGCCCGTGCTGTCGGCCACATACGCCAGCCACTGTCCGTCGGGCGATACGACCGGGCTGTCCTCACTGGCATCGGTGGCGAGGACGGGAGACGATCGTTTCGTTCTCATGTCGATGCGGTAAATATCGGCCTGCCGCCGCGCGTCTTCGCGAACATAGAAAAGCGTTTGTCCATCGGGGGTGAAACTTCCGGCGAACTGAAATGGTCCCCGAGGGCTGACATCGACCGGCTTCGCGTCGTTGAAACCACGCCGGACGATGTGCGGAAAGGTGCCGCCCGCTGCCTCGGAGTAGACGATGTAGCTGCCGTCAGGCGACCAGACCGGCGTCACCTCGTGCCACGGCTCGCTCGAGAATCGCTCGCGGACGCCGCGGACGAGATCGTAAATCCAGATGTCGGCGAATCCGGTATCGCGATTCACCACGCTGACCGCGGCCTTTCCGCCATCGGGAGAAAGTCCGAAATCGTAGAACACATTCTTATCGTCGATGACGCGTATCTCGGCGCCGCTGCGGTTCACAAGCGCCAGACGTCCAACGCTCGTGTCGGTGCGATAGACCAGCGTCCCACCGGCCGCGTCGAAATCCGCCCGTGCAGTCGGATAAAAATAGGAGACGTCCGACGCCAGCGCCACAGGATCGCCGGTCAGTGTGCCGCGGGCTGCGTCGAAATGCTGGCTGAGAAGTTTCGCGTCTCGGACGAAGAGCAGTTGGTCGCCGGCGAGCCGTACCATCGATGCGTTCCGCAGGACCGCGGTCTGCTCCGGCGACTTGAGCGACGCGAAAATCAATTGCCGATCGATGGAATCCGCGAGATACGCGAGGTAAAAAAAGTGCTCTCCATCCGGGAGCAGCCGCGGCCATGAGTGACGCCACTGCTTGCCGCGGAGTTGCGTGACCGCGGCCGGTTCCCCGCCCGCATCCGAGACCCGAAAAATCTGAAAGCGGCCGCCCGCTGCGTCGGCGAAGAGAATCGTATGCCCTTGCCACGAGCCGGTCGCTCCGTCGGCCGATACGTCGCACAGCGCCTCCGGCGCAGCACCGCCGGAGATTTTGGTCTTCCACAACTTGCCTCGCGCGCTGAACGCGATCCATGCGCCGTCCGACGACCAGAACGCGCCGCTCGACCCTTCCGTCCCTTCGATTTTAGTGATGGCATAGGAATCGAGAGCGCGAAGAAAGAGCGCACTCATTCCGCCGGTCGCGGCGTTGAAGCAGAGCATCCGCCCGTCAGGCGACAACGCGAAATTGCCCGTCTCATAAGGCCGCGTCGGATTCATGGGCGGAGGGAGCCAGAGGTGAAGACTCGACTTCGCGGCAGTGGGATGCTGTCCGGCAAGCCATCGCATGACGCCGAAGGTCAGAAGGGCGGCCGCTGCGATGAGAAGCAACGGGATGAGAAACGGTGTCCGCCGCCGCGGTGGCGTCGATGCGATGCCAGCCGGCGAAGACTCCCCGCTCCATCGCAACTGCAGCGCGACGTCCTGCGCGGTCTGCCACCGCTCATCCGGATTTTTCTGGAGCGCGGTAATGATGATTCTGTCCAGGTCGGGCGGCGAATCAGGTTGCAGCGATCGGATCGAAATAGGATCGGAGGAGAGGATCGACGCGATCAATGTCGTCCGCGTCGCGCCGCTGAATGGACGCCGGCCGGTGGCCATCTCATAGAGGATGACGCCGAGCGAAAAGATGTCGGTGCGATGATCGACGGCCCGCCCTTCGATCTGTTCGGGCGACATGTACTGATACGTCCCCACGACCATCCCTTCGGCGGTCAGCGGTTCCCGCCTCGTGGCGGTTTCGTCCTGGTCCAGCGGTGCCGACACAGGATCGGCGAACTTGGCCAGACCGAAGTCGAGCAGCTTCGCGCCGCTGGCGGTGATCATGATGTTGCCCGGCTTCAAATCGCGATGCACGATTCCGGCGCGATGCGCGTGCTGCAGCGCCTCGGCAATCTGCGCTCCCAACTTCACGAACTGACTCCTCGGCAGCGGACCGCGGGCAAGGAGGTCGGCCAGCGTCTGGCCTTCCAGGTATTCCATGACCAGGTACTCGATATCGCCTTCCCGGCCGACGTCGTAAAGCGCGCAGATGTTGGGATGCGAAAGCGCCGAGATCGCGCGGGCCTCGCGCTCGAAGCGCGCACGCGAGGCGGCGCTGGCCGTCAGGTGAGCCGGCAGCACTTTGACCGCAACGATGCGGTCCAGCCGTGTATCGCGAGCGCGGTAGA
>DATART010000094.1:0-5613 GCA_036264035.1 Thermoanaerobaculia bacterium
ACCATCGGAGTGGTAAACGCGCGGCCGGCCTTTGACAGCGCGTCCGCCGTTCGGATCGACCGCTGCAGCGCGTAATCCTTCTGATTGAGCGAGAAGAGATCGGAGATCAGGCCGACGATGCCGACCGGCGGCGGCTTGTGCGCCGCGGCAGCGATCACCGCCGCATTCGAACTCGACGCCGGCGGAACGGTCTGTTCGAGCGCGGCGATCTGCGCGCCGAGGTCCGTCGTTGCGCTGGGAGTTGCGCTTCCGTTCATGAACGCCAGCATTGCGCTGAGCGTCTCGTTGCGCGTCTGCGCGAGCGCGAGGCGGCTCTCCGCTTCCGCGATCTGCGCGACGAGCAGCTCGCCATTCTTCCCCGTCACAGCGGGAAGCTGTTGTCGTAACGCATCGAGCGCGGCCTGATCGCGCCGCATCCGATCGGCTGCCGTCGCCGCATTCTTCGCCAGCCGTTGCACGCGCTGCGACGGAGACGCCGCCGGCGGAGCATTTACCTCCTGCGCCAGCAACGGCGCATACGCCTTCGCAAACTCGAACGACCGCGCCACGACTTGCGTCGCCAACTGCCGGTCGTCATTCACGTACAACACGTCCGTCGGCTGATCCGCCAATTGCCCCTCGGCATCCAACCTGCCGTACCAGCCGACGGTCTGATTGAGAAAGCCGAGGAGCTGGGCGCTGTTCGGTAGAGGCTGCGGTCCGGCGTTGCGGCTCTGCGCCATGAGCGACGCCGAGAGTGCGACCACCAGCCCGATCCGAATTGCACGCGACATCCCTCGCGTGAATGCCTGCTCCGTGCCCGCGGCTTCAGTTGTTCCTGATGTTCGACTTCGACCGAACCGTCGTCGCCGCGATCTCGATCGGATGCTTGCCGTCCGATGTGAAGACGATCGTGTCGGCGCCCGCTTCACGGACGACAGGATCGAGCCCGAAGGCCTTCTTCTGCGCAAAGTTCCAGCGCTTCTTGACGGTGCCTTCCTTCGGTCCGCGAATCTCGAGCTCCACGTACTGCTCGTTCAGCTTCTTTCCATCGCCGACGACGATGTAGTAAGACCCCGCCGGCAGCACGCCGAAATCAACCTTCCCCTCGGCATTCGTCGTCCGCGCCGCCGCGCCGCCGCCCGGATTCTTCCCCATCTTCACATCGACGCCCTTGAGCGGCGCGCCCGCCCACGCAGTCGCCGTGACGAGAGAAACGAACATCGCCAACATCATTTTCCGGCACGCCATCGCATCCTCCTTTTGACCGTCATGCGGTACAAAATTAGCGCAGCACGAGAAAGAGGGTATCGCAATGGGTGGAATTGTGAAGACGTCTGCGAAGCTGTCGGTTTGCAGCTCGATTGATGATGGCGTACTTTCCGCCGTAGATAATCGTGCTGAACTCGTGCCTGGTGGATCGATCCGGTCACTATTGGTGGCGGTGCCCAGAGTCGAACTGGGGACCTAGCGCTTATGAGACGCCCGCTCTAACCATCTGAGCTACACCGCCATACGGGTGGGAGGCCACGCTGCCGGCCGTGCCGGCGAGGATATACTCAACGCCGCGCGGCGCGGAAAATTTCGAATGTCCAACGGCGAGGGGCGGCAGTGCGTTCGGTGCGGCGATCCGGAGGGGACGGCGCTGCTCGAGCGGTGCGTGGCCTGCGGCAAGTACTTCTGCGCGGACTGCGCGTACCGGGCTACGGGACGGCGCTTCTGTTCGCATGAGTGCGCGCGAGCGTTTTTCTACGGAGAAGGCGATGACTACGAAAGCGATGACACCGCCGATGCTTGATGCGATCGCGCCGGAAAGGCGACCGCGCCGGCTGCGGCGCACCGAGTCGATCCGCACGCTCGTCCGCGAAACGGTGGTGCGGCCGGAAGACCTCATCTATCCGCTCTTCGTCGTGCCGAATACGCGGCCGAAGGTGGAGATCGGATCGATGCCGGGCGTGTGGCAGTTGCGCGTCCGCGAAGCCGTCGACGAGGCGCGGCGGGCCTACGATTTGGGCATTCGTGCGCTGCTGCTTTTCGGATTGCCCGAGTACAAGGATGGGATCGGATCGGCGTCGTGGGATCCGACCGGACCGGTCCAGTCCGCGATCGAAGCGATCAAGCGCGCCGTGCCGCAGATGACGGTGATGGCGGACGTTTGCCTCTGCGAGTACACGGATCATGGGCACTGTGGCGTCATCGTCGATCGGAATGGCACGAAGGACGTTGACAACGATCAGACCTTGCCGCTGCTCGCGAAGCAGGCCGTGTCGTTCGCGGCGGCGGGCGCCGATTTTGTCGCGCCGTCGGACATGATGGACGGACGCGTGGCCGCGATCCGCGAAGCGTTGGACGACGCGAGTCTGAGCGAGATCGGCATCATGGCGTACTCGGCCAAGTACGCGTCTGGGTTTTATGGACCGTTCCGCGAGGCTGCTGAATCAGCGCCGCAGTTCGGCGACCGGCGCAGCTACCAGATGGATCCGGCCAACGTTCGCGAGGCGATCCGGGAGATGGAGTTGGACGTCGACGAAGGCGCGGACATGATCATGGTCAAGCCGGCGCTGTCGTATCTCGACGTCATCCGCGCCGCGCGCGACAACTTCGATCTGCCGGTGGCGGCGTACAACGTCAGCGGGGAGTATTCGATGGTGAAGGCCGCCGCGGAGCGGGGGTGGATCGATGGGACGCGCGTGATGAACGAGATCCTGACGTCGATCAAGCGTGCCGGTGCGGATCTGATCATCACGTATCACGCCGTCGAATTCGCTTCGCAGCGTTGACGAGTTTCACCACGTCTTTGTGGTGCAAAGCTTCTCACCCGCACCAAACAGCGCTGACCGCATCGGGATGATCGAGCAGGTAGCCGTCTTCGTCTGCGTCGTACTCGATGATGGCGCCATCCAAACGGGAGGCGGACATGTCGTCTAGCGCGATGCGGATGCCGTTCACGTTCACGACTTCGTCGCCGTCGATCGGGGCCTCAGCGTAGGCGAGGCGGTAGCCGCTGCCGCCGCAGCCGGTGGTGAAGGCGATGCGGAGGATTCGGCCGTCGAGATCTCGTTGAAGATGCTCGGCGGCAGTGGACGTGATGGAAACGTTCATTCCGTTGCCGCGCCGTGCACCAGGCGTGTCTCGGCGTCCTCGCGTTTGAACCAGTCGCGGTCGAGTTTCGTCAGCTCCAGTTCGCGCTCCAGTTCGACGATGTGCGCACGCTTCGATGCCGCCAGGTAGACGAGGAAGCCGCGCTCGATGGCGGAGACGCCGCGGCCCAGCTCCGCCAGTTTGCGTTCCATGGTCCGCTCGCGCGCGATCAGGAACTCGGTGGTCTCGCGGTAGGAAAGGTCGCCTTCGAGAATGTCCTGAAACGCGAGGTCATTCGCGAGCGTGACTTTGCTGCGCGACGTGCCGGTGGCGGCGATCTTCATCTCGATCAGGTCGCGCGTGGCGCGCTCGTCGACGGCGAACTGCTTGAACATGTTCGCGGTCAGCGGATTGGGCAGGTTCTCGGCCAGCTTTTCGAACGTTTTGTACGCCTCGACGGTGTACTGGAAAACGGTGTTGAGCTGCTGGTTGGTGAGGATGGCTGGGGCGGTTTCGATTGCAGTCATTTCAAAATCCATTCACTCAATTTTCGCTACTTTCAAGATTACATCGCCGAGCAGTTTTGACTGGCACGACAGGCGGTACGGCGCTTCGAGCTCTTTGTACGTTTCGTCGGGCGTCGGCGGCGTCAGGTTATCCCAACCGTCGACGACTTCCACCCTGCAAGTCCCGCACGCACCGTCGCCGCCGCAGACGTGGCTGATGCGGACATCCATGGCCATGGTGCAGCTTAGTAGCGTTGATCCCTGCGGGAACTCCGCGGCTTTTCCTTCGTCGACGAAAATGACCCGCGGCATCGGGGCCGGATTGTAATCGCGTTGACTACTTCAGCGCCCGATGGGCCATGTAGGAGCTGCGGACCAGCGGCGCGGATTCGACGTGGTGGAAGCCGAGGGATCGGGCTTTGTCGCCGAGGGCGGTGAACTCGTCGGGCGTGTAGTAGCGGCGGACGGGGTGGTGGTTGCCGGTGGGGGCGAGATATTGGCCGAAGGTGATGATGTCGACGCCGGCGTCGCGGAGGTCGGCGGCGACGGCGAGGACCTCCTCCTCCGTTTCGCCGAGGCCGAGCATGAGCGACGACTTCGTCAACATATTGACGTTGCGATCGTCGCCGGCCCAGCGAAGGACATCGAGCGAACGTTTGTACTTTGCGACCGGACGGACGGCCGAGTAGAGCCGCGGCACCGTCTCGACATTGTGCGCGAGCACTTCCGGCGCCGATGCGATGACGGTTCGCAGTGCGTCGCGGTTGCCTTCGAGATCGGAGATGAGCACCTCGACCGCGGCGCCGGTTTGTTCGCGCACTGCGCGCACCGTCTGCGCGAGATGCTCGGCACCGCCGTCGGGCATGTCGTCGCGATTGACCATCGTGATCACCGCATGCTTCACGCCCATCTTCGACACGGCCTCGGCCACTCGCCGCGGCTCGTCGGCGTCAGCGATGAGCGGCTTCCCTTTTCCGACCGCGCAAAACGTGCAGCGGCGCGTGCAGATCTCGCCGAGGATCATGAACGTGGCGGTGCCGGCGCTCCAGCATTCGAAGATGTTCGGGCAGCGCGCCTCCTGGCAGACGGTGTTGAGCGCGAGGTCGTTCATCAGCTTCGACACCGGAAGCTGCCCGAGGTCGCCCGGGACGCGGATCTTCAGCCATGCGGGACGATGCCCGGCACGGCGATTGATTGGCGGTGAAGGCTCGATCGATGAAGTCATGTCATTGAGGCGCGAGCGCCGGCAGCCTGCTTTCCACCTTCTCCAGCGCCTCGCGGTCGTCGGTCCAGCGGATCCTTTCATAGGCCTCGGCGAATGTGAACCAGCCGTAGTCGTCGTGCTCGGCCGCGTCTAACTGAACAGGCATTCCCGGCGGAACTTCGACAGCGAATCCGGTCTCCGAGGCGATGATCGGCGCTGGATATTTCGCGGCCAGGAAGTGCGACTCGATCATGAATGACTGCTCCAGATCGAGCGCCTCGGGCTCGCCTTCGGATCCCGTTTCCTCGAGCAGCTCGCGGCGCGCGGTGTCGAGCGGCAGCTCGCCTTCTTCGATCGAGCCTGTGATCGGTTGCCAGAAGTTGCCGCGCTCGGGACGGCGATGCAGGAGCAGCACGCGCTCGCCGTCGTGGACCACGATTTTCACCAGTCGGATGCTCTCCGATCGCGGCACGACGTCGCGTTCGAAGACCTCTGCGAATTTCGCCGCGACGATCGCGCGGACTTCGGCGAGTGCGACGGCGCGTCCGGCCAGATTCGAGATCGACATCACGCCGGTGCCATGCAGGCCGCACGGCGTGATGAGCCGGAAGTGATCGAGATTCGTCGACACATTGAGCGCGAAGCCGTGCGAGGTCACCCATCGCGCGATGCGCACGCCGATTGCGGCGATCTTGTCGTTGCCGGCCCAGATGCCGCGCTTGCCGTCGGCGCGTTCGGCGGCGATGCCGAATTCGGCGACGGTGCGGATCAGCACCTCTTCGAGTTTCGTGACGTATTTGCGCACGTCGCGATTGCCTTCGCCGAGGTGGATGATCGGGTAGC
>DATART010000105.1:0-5142 GCA_036264035.1 Thermoanaerobaculia bacterium
CGCGCGCAACCGGATCGAGCGAAGATCGGTTCGTCACAACTTCTCAGCTTGACACTTTGAAGAGCTGGCGTCGGCGATTCATCCGATCCGTGGCGCCCCACGCGTACTTGTACTCCTCGGCGCCGCGTAGGAAATCGAACGTCGTGGCGCCGTCGCGGACGGCTTGTTCGACGGCGTGGGCGACCAGGAGCGTGCCGATGCTCAGTTTCTCGAGGGTGGGGTCGTAGCCGCTGAGGTAGTAGTAGACGATGCCGTTGAGGGCGAAGCCGTAGAAGACGGCGGCGATGCGATCGTCGATGCGCGTGGCGTACATGCGCAGCATGCCGGCTTTCAGCATGCGGCGGGCGGCGTCGCGGTGGAACTGCTGCGTGGCGTCGTCGGCGAGGAGGCCGGGGAGATCGCGGCGTTTCCAGCGGGCGGCGTGGAGGTCGAAGAGGGACGTGAGGAGATCGTCGAGCGTGTCGGGCGTCGGGGTTTCGATTCGTATGGCGCCGGCGCGATGCAACGCGCGCCGGTAGTAGCGGAGTTTCTTTTGGAAGTGCGTGGATCCGAGCGCCTCGAACTCCGTGCCGAGAGGTAGCACGGGACACGCTTCCTGATCCTCGACGTTCTCGGAGAAGCCATCCGGCACCGGGACCGTCAGCATTGATGACGTCGGCTGCAGTTGCTGGAGATCCCAGAGCTGGCAATTGAGTTTGGACATTTCGTCGATGACCAGCGATGCGTCGCCGATGACGTCGAGGTAGTCGCTGATGCCGCTGCCGAGGAACATGCCAAGCGATTCGTCCGATTCGTCGTCGCGGAGGATGTAGAGCGGGGCGATGGCGTCGATTTCATCGCCGTTGCGCGACACGATCACGGCCAGATCGTTGGAGCCGAAGTTGCGCCACCAGGGGATGAGCCACATCGGGGTCTGGAAGGGCGTGACTTCGGTTTTTTGGCAGAGGTCGAACCAAGGGCTGGATAGCGATTCGAGTTTTTCCGCGTCTGTGATTACTTCGATCGGCATCGGCGTCACTTTCCGGTCTCGTCCTTCAGCGGCAGCTTCTTCATCTCCTGCAGCGTGATGCGAAGAACGCTGCCGAGGGTGAAGCCTTGCGGGAAGCAGTGCGGGATGCGGATGCCGGCGCCGCTCAGTTCGAGAAAATCGAGCGGCGGCTTGCGGCGCGCCAGGACGAAGACCAGTTTGCGCGGGAGGTCTTCGCGGTCGTCGGCGTTGAGATGCAGCGGCTGGAGGTAGTAGCCGAAGTGCATCGTGCGCAACGCGGGGACACCGCCGGCGAACTCGGGGAGCGTGACGCTGAGTCCGAGGGCGCCGAAGATCCAGTTCTCCTGCGCGAACTCGCCGCGCCAGAAATCTTCCTCGTCCTGCGTCAGATGTTCGAGCCGCATCAGCGCACGCGGTCGATGAAGGCTGCGAAATTGCCCCGGCCGCGATAGCCGAGGACTTTATCGAGCGGTTGGCCGTCCGACGCGGCGATGACGACGGTCGGAAATCCGTTGACGCCGTAACGATCGATGAGCTGCTGCACTGCCGGTTCGTTGTGGCCCGCTTCGCGCTGACGGTCCACGACCTTCACGGCGATGTAGCGATCGTTGATTTTCGCGGCCAGCGCGGCGTCCATGAAGACTTCACGCTCCAGCAGATGGCAAGGCCCGCACCACTCGGCGGAGAACTCGTAAAGGATCGGGCGGTGCGAACGCAGCGCGGCAGCAGAAGCGAAGGTGACCGGCGTCCATCGCACGAGGTCCGCGTCGCCCTTGACCGGATACTTGTCCGAGACCACGCGCGCGATGATCAGCAGCAGCGTAACAATCACGAGCCAGATTGGCAGCGCGCGTTGTTTCGTGCGGTCGAAGGTGAGGTTAGTCGGCACCGTACGGAACCTCCCGGCGCGAGAAGATCACGCAAGCGAGCAACAGCGCCACCGAGGCGTTGCAAATCATCATCAGGATCCAGTTGCGGTCGAACGGAACGGCCGGATCGTCGGGGAAGAGATTGAGATGGATCGCGCCGAACGTCTCGAGCACGGCCGGATGTTCGCGCAGAATCGCGCCGATCTTCCCCATCTCCCCGCTCACCGCCCCCTTCATCATGGTCAGAAGGCTGAAGATCATCGAGAACAAAATCTGCGCGCCGAGGTAAATGCCCACGTTCACGTACGAACGCGAGAAGCTGCCGAGAAACGCAAGCAGTGCGCAGACCAGCAGTGTATGCAGCGCCGCCACGAGCATCGTCGACAGCACGATGCGCCACGTGATCGGCGTCCCAACGATCAGGCGTCCGATGACATCGCTCGCGAACACCACCAGGATCGCGACCCAGATCGCCAGCACGACGCCGAGCACCCGCGAGACGAGATAGGTCGAGCGTCCGACCGGTTTGCTGAGGATGAGCTGTAGCGTCCCTTTCGAAAACTCCGGGCCGATGAGCTGGCAGCCGGTGATGAGCGTGAATAGGCTGATCATTTCGTACGGCGCGTGCGACGGCGCGCCAACCGCCGTCATCATCGCGACGATTACGATCAGGACCAATAGCGCTGCGATGTAGCCGAGGTGCGCGAAATGCCGCCGCAACGTTTCGGCGATGACGACGAAACTCACGCGTCACCTCGGAAGATGGACTCGAGATCGGCCGTCCGCCGCCGCACGTCGATCACGCCCGCGCCCGTCCCGACAATCCGCGACACGAGCTGCGCGATGTCTCCCTCGGTGGCGACATTCGCGACGATGACGTCATCCTTCGGCAGGACGCCGATCGCATTTGCGACCGTCGCGAGATCGTACGAACCAGCCAGCAGCGTGACGGCGATGCTGACTTTGGCCAGCTCGCGCAACGCTTCATCGCGCGCGATCACGCCGTTCTTGAGAAACAGCACGCGGTCGCACACTTTCTCGACCTCCGCCAGTTGATGCGAATTCAAGAGCACCGCGGCGCCGCGCGCTTTCTCCTCCGCGATCAGATCGCGCACGAGAAAGACGCCGTTCGGATCGAGGCCGGACGTCGGCTCGTCGAGAAAAAGAAAATCGGGATTGAGCATCAGCGCCTGGGCCATGCCGATGCGCTGCAGCATGCCGCGCGAATATTGCGAGAGACGCTTGTCGCTGGCCTCGGTGAGATCGAGCCGCGCCAGAAGCTCGTCCACGCGCGCGCGGACGCGATCGCGCGGAACGCCCGCGAGCCGCGCCATGTAACGCAGAAATGCGCCGCCCGAGGCGCGGCGGTCGAAGTTCATCCGCTCGGGAACGAACCCGGTGCGGCGGCGCACATCGAGATCATCGTTCGAACGGTCGTCGATCGTGATCGAGCCAGTGTCGGCGTTGAGAAAGCCGACGATGCACGACATCAGCGTGGTCTTGCCTGCTCCGTTCGGACCAATCAGACCGACCACTTCGCCCGGCGCGATGGTGAGATCGATGCCCTTGAGCACCGGCCGCACTTTGCCCATCGGGCGATACGCTTTGGTCAGCGCGTCGACACGGATGCCGTTCATTGCTGCAGCTTCCGCAGTCCGGCCACGATCTCATCGATCTTTGACCGATGAAACGCGTCGATGGTGCGCTGCAAGTCGCTCTCGGGCGTGGCCGAGAGGTCTTCGTTGTAGACCTTCTTCAGCGCGCCGGCGAGATAGACCTTGGTCTCAATGCGCCAGTTCGGACGCGCGAAGAATTCACTCTGTACGGTGAGCTTTTTTGGTCCGACGTCGAAGGCGTCGAGGCGCCCCATTGGCGCGGATTCCGGATCGGACATGGATGTCGATGATAGCAGCGGCGGGTCGGTCTGCGCGCGAAGGCGCGCTTCACAATGCAGCCCCGTGCTCGGCACGGGGGTTCGGGATCGGTGCGGCGTTCGCGACCGCGGAGGCGGCCGCTACAAAAATTCGCGGCGGCGCTGACTTTGTAGTGGCCGCCTCCGCGGCCACCACTCTGCTCCGTCTGCGTTCCCCGCGCAAAGCGCGGGGCTGGATTGTGAAGCGCGCCTTCGCGCGCGACGAACAGCAATCGCGCGATTGCTGGCTGCGTAATCCATTAACGTCATCAGACAAACAACCGCGCGGCGTTGTCCCACAGGATCTTGCGTTCGACGTCAGCGCCGAGTCCGAGCGCGAGGAAGTCGTCGATGTTTTTCCGCGGCGACACCACGCCGGGCGACGGCCAATCGGTTCCCCACAGGATCTTGTCCGCGAGATCCGCGACACGCGGAACGTAGCGCAGCAGCGCCTTCGGCGGGATGCCCGAGATATCCAGCCGCACGTTGGCGTGTCGCCGCGCCAGGAAGAACGCGGTCTCGCCGTACAGCGGTCGTCCCGCATGTGCGAGGATGATCGGCAGGCGGGGAAAATCGTTGGCGACGTCGTCGACCGGCATCGGATCGGCGAAGACGTTGCGCGCGCGGGGAAAGACCGACGTGCCGGTGTGAAACATCACCGGCACCTGCCGCTCCTCGCACTCGCGATAGATCTCCGCGAGTTGCCAGAGCTCGCCGAGGTACGCGTTCGGCGAAAAGAGCTGATGCGGCGGATGAATCTTGATCATGCGGATGCCGAGGTCGAGAACGCGGCGGATCTCATCGCGGACGTTGATCTCGTGCAGCGGATTGACCGAACCGACCGGCAGCAAGCGATCGCGATGATCGCGCGTGAAGTTCGCGATCCAATCGTTCGTCTCCCGCGTAAAGCCCATGACATCCGGCGACACATAGTTGATGCAGCAGATTTTCTCGACCCCCTCGGCATCGAGAAAGCGGACGACGTTGTCCGCCGACGCCAGCACGTCCTTCGCATTCGCGTGCGATGGATCGGCGAGCATCGACATCACCTCGGGCTTGAGCATTTCCCACGGCTGGATGTGGACGTGAACGTCGAAAACGCGCATGGCCGCATTATGCGGCGCGCCGGCGCCATCGCGGCGCCGGCGCTTCTTCATTACGAGGTCAGGCGGAAGGTCACGGTCAGGTCGAAGATCGTGTCCACCGCGCTTCCGTGCAGTGATCCGGGGACGAAGTGCCACTGCTGCACAGCGTCCACCGCGGACTGATTGAACATCGTCGACGTGCTGCTCAACACATGCGCTTCACGAACACGGCCGGTTTTGTCGATGATGCATTCGACGACGACGGTGCCGTTCATGTGCGCGGCCATC
>DATART010000280.1:0-6921 GCA_036264035.1 Thermoanaerobaculia bacterium
CCGCGTGATTGCCGCGGGACTCGATCAGGATTACATGCGCCGTCCGTTCGGACCGATGCCCGCACTGCTGGCGGTGGCCGAGGATGTGTCGAAGATGCACGCGGTATGCGTCCGGTGCCGCGGAGCGGCGCACTACTCGCAGCGCGTTTCGGGCGGCAATGCGCAGGTGGAAGTGGGCGATTCGTCGTATGAGGCGCGATGCCGCGCGTGCTACGAGCTGTACAAATCCGCTCCGATCGAGGAGCCGGCCGTGCAGCTTACGATCACGGCATCGGCGTAGGTGACGGCCTGACATTTGTTGTCAGTGACGCCGTCAATAGAATGACCTTCGCGAGCTGTCGCGAAGTCGCTCGATCCTGTAAGTTCCGCGTAATCATCGTGATAGGTCGCGAAAAGCGGCTGGTATCGCCCTTGCCGTATACTTCCCGGCTCCCCAAACAAAGAGAGGTCGGCGTGATACGAAGACAAAAGGGCTTCACCCTGCTCGAATTGCTTGTGGTCTGCGCGGTGATCGGCATCATTGCCGCGATCGCCATTCCCAACCTGCTTGTTGCGATCCAGCGCACGAAGCAGCGCCGGACCATGGTGGACATGCGCAACATCGCCACGGCGTGGGAAGCGCGAAACAGTGAGACCGGCCGCTACAACGCCGCGGGGCAGGCAAATGGCGTCGAAGGCGCCGACAAGCTGATCACGCTCGACGATCTGCAGACGATCCTGGAACCGACCTACGTTCGCATCCTGCCCAAACTCGATGGCTGGGGAACGCCGTATCAGACCTACACGGATCAGCCGTACGGCTCCGCTACGAAGGCGAAGGTGTACGCGATCATTTCCGGCGGGAAAGACCAGATCATCGAAGCCGATCCGACGACGGGTCCTTTCACGAATTTTGATTGCGACATCGTCTACAGTAACGGCGTCTTTCTTTCGTATCCGGACGGTTTGACGTTCAACAAGTAGGCGCGCACGATCTTCGAAAACGGCCGCATGCATTCGATCCGGACGCTGTGCATTCTGGCATTCCTCTTTTGCCTGCTGCCTATCCACTGCCGCCGCGCCGCGGCGGGTTCAGGCGATCCGGTCGAACGCGAAGCCGAGGACGCACTCATTTCGTATCTGCGTATCGATACGTCCAATCCGCCGGGCAACGAGACGTCGGGCGCGCGTTTTCTGCAGCAGCTTCTGCTCAAAGACGGCATCGACGCGAAGCTGATCGGCACCGATCCGAATCGGCAGTCGCTGTATGCGCGGCTCGTATCCGGATCGAATGAGAAGGCGCTGGTGCTGCTGCACCACATCGACGTCGTTCCCGCGGTCGCCAGCGAGTGGACCAATCCGCCGTTCGCCGGTGTTCGCTCGAACGGCTACCTCTGGGGACGCGGCGCGCTCGACATCAAGTCCCTCGGCATCGCGGAGCTGATGGCCTTGGTCGATTTGAAACGCCGCCACGTGCGGCTGCGGCGCGACGTCATCTATCTCGCCGTGGCCGACGAGGAGCTGGGGGGCGTCAACGGTTGCCGCGCGCTTCTCGAACAGCATCCCGAACTTTTTGCGAACGCCGGCTTCGTGCTCAACGAGGGCGGCTACAACGAGACGATCGTCGATCACGTTGCGTTCTGGGGCATCGAGGTGCAGGCGAAGGTGCCGCTCTGGCTTCGGATCACGATGAAGGGGACGGCCGGCCACGCGGCCTCGCCGCCCGACGACGGCGGAGCGCTCGGCAAGCTCGTTCGTTCGCTCGATGCAATCAGCCGCATTCCGACGCCGTATCGGCTGACGCCCGCGGTGGGGCGTTCGTTTCACGAGGCGGGGAAAGCCCGGCATGACGAGCGCGGCGAAGTTCTGCGCGGTATTGCCGAGCCGATGGACGTCGCCCGCATCGAACGCGTCCTCTCGCCCGGCTACCGCGCGTTGTTGCACGACACTATCGCCATCACGCGCGTCGATGGCGGCCGCACGATCAACGCGTTGCCGGCGAACGCGTCCGCCGACGTCGACATGCGTCTGCTGCCCGACGAGACGCCGGACGCGATGATCGCGAAGGTGAAAGCGACGCTGCCGGCCGGCGGCGAGCTGCAGGTGCTGCTGGACGGACAGCCGGTGCCCGAGAGTCCGATCGACACGGAGCTGTTTCGCGTGCTGTCGTCCAGCTTCCAAAACGCCGAGAGCGGTTCCATCGTCGGGCCGGTCGCCGGCGCGGGAACGTCGGACAGCCGCTACTTTCGCGCGCGCGGGATCGTTGCGTACGGCATCGCGCCATTCAAGGTGAATTACTACGACGCCGATACGGTGCACGGGAACGACGAGCGCATCCGCGCGAGATTCTTCGCCGAGGGCGTGCGGTTGATGCGGACGATCGTGTCGGATTTCTGCGCGGCCGGATCGGGCGCGCGATGAAGCGACGCTGGGCGTTTGCCGCGATCGCAGTCTGTGTTCTCGCCGTCTTCGCTCCCGCGCTGATTCGCAATGAAGTCTTCTCGCTCCGCGATCACAGCGGTTACTTTCAGCCGCTGCACTGGTTCACGGCGAACGAACTTCGCCACGGCCGCCTTCCGCTGTGGAACGTCTACAACGCATCGGGCGAACCGTGGCTTGCCAATCCGCAGACGGGTGTTTTTTATCCGCCGGCCTCGCTCTTCGTCATTCTTCCGTTCGCCCGTGCGTACGTCCTCTACCTGGCGCTGCACGTTCTGCTTCTCGGATGCGGCGCGTACCTGCTGTTTGCGCGACTCACCAGCTCCGGCGGCGGCGCGCTGACCGCCGCGCTCACGCTGATGTTTTGCGGGCCGGTGATGTCGCTGCTCGACGTCTCGAACAATCTGACCACGTTCGCGTGGCTGCCGCTGATCGTCTGGTGCGCGCTGAGCGAAGTTTCGGCGATGACGTGCGGCGCGGTCATGGCGCTTTCGTTTCTCGCCGGCGAACCGTTCTTCGCGTCGATCGGAGCGTTGCTCTTTGTGATCGTCAGAAGGCGTGGGTGGGTCGATACGCTCGAAGCCGCGGCGATGGCGTTCGCTTTGTCGGCCGTCCAACTTTTTCCCTTTCTCGGATGGATCGCGAACAGCGATCGCGCGCGCGGCGGCGTGCCGAAAGCGGAGATCCTTCTCGCGTCGATGCCGCTGCGCGACTGGATGTGGCTCGCCATTCCACCGAAGGCGGGCCGCGTATTCGATCCGTCCCTCGGCCAGCAGTTTCTCCCGATGCTTTACGCGGGACTGCTGACGATCATCTTCGCGATGATCGGCATCGTCGCGGCGCGCAGGCGTGCGGCGGGATGGACGGCGCTCATTCTTCTGTCGGCGCTCGTCGCGGCCGGCAGTCACATCGCGCCGGTCGGCAACATCCTGTCGGCGTTGCCGCTGACGATCTTCCGCTACCCGGCGCGCCTGGTGCCGTTCGCGGTGCTCGGAATCTGTGCGCTGGCCGCGTTCGGCGTCAACCGCGCGATTCGAAGCGAGCCTTTGAAACTGGTGCTTGCTCTGGTGACGGTCGTCGACCTGGCCGTGCGCATTCAACCGCTGCTCGCAACAGAGCCATTCAATCCTCTCCGCGTTCCGTATCCGGCGGCGATCGGCCGCGATTCCAAGATCGTGCGCGCCGGCGCGACGAATAACACCAGCCGCGACGCCTGGATCCTCGGATACCTCAATCTCTACCAGCGGCGTTTCGACACCTGGACGGCATCGCCGATCCTTGCGCAGCGCTACGCGAACGTCATCCGGCCCGCCATCGTTCACGCTGATCTTTCGGTGCTGAATGAGGTCTCGGCCGGCTACATCCTTGCGGCCCGTCCGCTCGCCGCATTTCGACCGGTGGCGGAAGTACGCG
This sequence comes from Thermoanaerobaculia bacterium, assembly GCA_036264035.1. GTDB lineage: Bacteria > Acidobacteriota > Thermoanaerobaculia > Gp7-AA8 > Gp7-AA8 > JADGNZ01. The sequence goes on from DATART010000280.1 coordinate 3,832, forward strand.
GCGTCGTCGTTCATCGCAACGTCCACGCGTTTCCGCTCGCATATTTTCAGGACGCCGCTCATCGAGTGACCGAAGCGAGGATGCTGGCCTTCACGCCATCGTCGGTATTCATCGACGTCGACGCGCGATCCGCCGGCGAGGTAATCGTCACGCAGCAGATGAGCAGCGGATGGCGTGTGGAAGTCGATGGGGTGCGCGCGGTTGCGAATGACTCCGCGTTGTTTCGCACGGTTCATGTCGCCGCGGGACATCACGCCGTGAAGTGGATTTATCGTCCGGCATCGCTTCTTGCAGGTGCGATCGTGACGATGATCGCGATCGCGCGCATGCTCTTTTCGCGATGGTTTGTCAAGCGTGATGCGCGTGAAAACTTTCTTCGCGAAGACTCCAGAATTGCGTAGCAACTTTCGTGAGGGAGGGGTGTAGAATCCCGCTCTTCCAACGACGGCCAGGGGCAAATTCAATGTTAAGTATCGATGATCGTTTGAACCAGATCATTCGCGAATTAATCGGTAGCGGCATCACTCTCGAGCAGGCCGTGGAGGCCTTCGAGGGCAAGTACATCGTGGCGGCGATGCAGTCCAGCCGCGGCAACGTGACGCAGGCCTCGAAGGCTCTGGGCGTCCATCGCAACACGCTGCACAACAAGCTTCGTTCGCAGACGATGCTGAACGGATTCGCGGACTCGATCCGCCCCGTCCGCCGCCGCTTGTCCGCACACACCGCGCGCGAAAAGAAACCGTCGAACGGCAAGACCACGCGCTCGCGTTAACCAGGGAACCATTGCCTCAATCGCTCTCGCTTCCAGGTTCCGCCGGTCTCCGACAATCGATCACCGATCTCCTCCGCCAGCGCGGCAGCCGCATGCTTCCGATCAAGGAGATCTGGGAGCGCCTCGAAGGCGTCGACGCCACGCGCGAACAGGTCGAACACGCAGTGACCGCGTTGGAGCAGGACGGCATCGTCGTCGCCGTGCGCGGCAAGCGCTACTCGCTGCTCGAGTTCACTCCGTATCACGCCGGCCAGATCCGCGTGCATCCCGACGGCTACGGAACCGTCTTCGGCGGCGGCGAAGAGCCTGACGTCTTCATCGACCGTAAATCGATGAAGGGGGCGATGAATGGCGATCTGGTGATCGTGCGCGTCGACAAGCACGCGCCGAAGTACCACACCATCCGCCAGCGCAAGCTCATCATCGGCGAAGTGTCGCAGGTGCTCCGCCGCGCGCATCGCACGGTCGCGGGCCGCTTTCACGCCGATCCCGATCAGCCGTACGTGACGCCGTTCGATACGCGTCTCGATCATGACATCGTCATCGATCACGACGGCACGCTCGACGCGCGCGATCAGGAGATGGTCAACGTCGAGATCGACCGCTATCCCGACCGCTCCAGCCACATCGCCCGCGGCCGCGTGGTCGAAGTCCTCGGCATGATCGGCGAGCCCGGTGTCGACATCGAGCTGGTCATCCGCAAGTTCCACATCCCGCATCTGTTTCCGCCGGAAGTCCTCGCGGCCGCCGACGCCGTCCCCGACGAAGTCAAATCGGACGAGATCGCGAAACGCGTCGACCTGCGCGAGCACAACATCGTCACGATCGACGGCGAGACCGCGAAGGATTTCGACGACGCCGTCGAAGTGCAGCAACTCCCCAACGGCAACTATCTCCTCGGCGTGCATATCGCCGACGTCTCGCATTACGTCACCGAGGGGAGCGCGCTCGACGAGGAAGCATTCGAGCGCGGCACCTCGGTCTACTTTCCCGGCCGCGCCGTGCCGATGTTGCCGGAGCGGCTTTCGAACGGCATCTGCTCGCTGAATCCGCGCGTGGAACGGCTGACGTTTTCTGTCGACATCGAGATCGATCGCAAAGGCCGCTTCGTCGACCGCAAGGTCTATCGCTCCGTCATCCGCACGAAAGAGCGGATGACCTACACCAACGTGAACGCCTTCCTCGTCAACGAAGGTGTCGCGCAGCCGAGCGGACCGCCGCCGCATGGCGTGGTCGTGCCCGAACCGGCGGAACTTCGCCAGCGATACGGCTACCTCCTCGCCGATTTCACGCGCATGCACGAGCTGTACGACATCCTGCGCAAGCGGCGCGAGGCGCGCGGCTCGATCGACTTCGATTTACCCGAGGCCGAAGTCATCCTCGATGCCGCGGGCGTGATCGATGCGATCAAACCGACCGAACGCAACGTCGCGCACCGAATCATCGAAGAGTTCATGCTGGCCGCGAACGAAGTCGTCGCCTCGGAACTTGTCTTCGCCAACCAGCCCGGCATCTACCGCGTCCACCAGCAACCCGACCCGCAAAAGCTGCAGGACCTCCGCGAGATCCTCAAGGAATTCAAGCTCACGCTGCGCGGCGACCTGGAAGAGATGCGTCCCGGCGAGCTGCAGCGCGTGCTGAAATCGGTCGAAGGAACGCCGGAAGAACGCTTCCTCACCAACATCGTGCTCCGTTCGATGAGGCGTGCGTTTTACTCCGAGGAGAACATCGGGCACTTCGCGCTGGCGATTGCGAACTACGCGCACTTCACGTCGCCGATCCGCCGCTATCCCGACCTCATCGTCCACCGGCGCCTCGGCGAATTGATCGCGAACGGCCCGCTGTATGGCGAGCGGCTGGCCGAGATCGAGCGCGCGCATCCGCTGTACGCGGCGCAGTCGAGCGATCGCGAACGGCGCGCGGACGACGCCTCGCGCGAAGTGCTGGAGTGGAAGAAAGTCATCTTCATGCGCGACAAGGTCGGCGACAAGTTCACCGGCACCGTCACCGGCGTGGCCTCGTTCGGACTGTTCATCGAGCTCGACGAAATCTTCGTGCAGGGGATGGTGCCGGTGGCGACGATCGGTGGCGACTTCTGGGTCTTCCGCGAGCGCGAGCACCGCCTACGCGGCGAGTCCACCGGCCGCGAGATGCGCCTCGGCGACCACGTCACGATCGAGGTGAAATCGATCGACGAAGACCGCCATCAACTCGAGTTCCGTCTGCTAGAGATCGGTGGATCGCCGATTGCACTGCGCGAACGTTAGTAAAATTCACGTCCTGAGGTGTGATGGCGACGAGCGGCGAACCAACAGTCA
>DATART010000135.1:0-1671 GCA_036264035.1 Thermoanaerobaculia bacterium
CGCTCCCAAGCCTACCGGCCCCGTTTCTTTCCATCAATCGCTGCGTCGTCCGCAGTGCCCTCGCTCAGGATGACAGCGCGGATGACAGCGGGGATGACAGCGCCATCTGCTACTCTCCGTCGCCCAAATGTCGCGCTCGCGTCTGCTTCCGTTGACAGGCATCGCCGCCGCCCTCGCCGCATGGCAGATCGCGGTGATGCTTCGCCCGTCGTCGCTCATCCCCGGACCGATCGCCGTCGCGCACGGTATCGGCGAGCTGGCCGTGCGCGGACTGCTCGTCAAGTACGTCGTGGCCTCGCTCTTCCGCGTCACCTGGGGCTACCTCGCGGCGCTGCTCATCGCCGTTCCGCTCGGATTGGCGCTCGGGATGATGCGCATCGGCGAGCTGGCCATGAATCCGATCCTGCAAATCCTTCGGCCGATCTCGCCGCTGGCGTGGATTCCGATCGCCATCCTCTGGTTCGGGGTCGGCGACGTCTCCGCGATCTTTCTGATTTTTCTGGCGTCGCTGCTGCCGATGACGGTGGCCACGATGAACGCGGTGCACAACATCGATCCGGTTCACCTCGCGGCCGCGCGCAACTTCGGGATTCCGTTGCGCGCGCGCATGCGCGACGTTCTCATCCCGGCCATCCTTCCGCAGCTCATCGTGGCGATGCGCATCACGCTCGGCGTGGCCTGGCTCGTCGTCGTGGCGGCGGAGATGATCGCCGTCAACTCCGGCCTCGGCTTCCTGATCGTCGACGCGCGCAACGCCGGCAATCGCTACGACCTCGTCATCGCCGGCATGGTGCTCATCGGTCTCGTCGGGATCGTGCTCGATCTGCTGATGCGCCGCCTCGAGAGGCTTGATTCCGTCCGATGGGGCTACGCGCCGGAATGAAGGTCCAGTTCAGCGACATCTCGATGCGCTTCGGCGCGATGGAAGTCCTTCAGCACATTGACCTCGGCGCTGAAGAAGGGGAGTTTCTCTGCATCGTCGGCCCGTCCGGCTGTGGCAAATCGACACTGCTCAACATCGCCGGCGGATTCCTGAGGCCGACGAGCGGCTCGGTCACGATCGATGGCGAAGCGGTCACGGCGCCCGATCGCCGCCGCATCTTCGTCTTCCAGGAGCGCGGCGTCTTCCCGTGGCTGACGGTCGAAGGCAACATCGGCTTCGGACTGTTTGCCTTGAATGATGCCGAGCGCAAGGCGAGAGTGGCGCAGTACATCGATCTGGTCGGCCTCAAAGGATTCGAAACGTCCTACCCGCGCGAGCTTTCCGGCGGGATGAAACAGCGGGTCGAAGTGGCGCGCGCACTGGCCGTGAATCCGGACGTCCTCTTCCTCGACGAACCGTTCGGTGCCCTCGACTCGATCACGCGCCTGCAGATGCGCAGCGAACTGCTTCGCATCTGGCGCGCCGAACGAAAGACGGTCCTCTTCGTCACGCACGACATCGAAGAGTCAGTGCAACTCGCGGATCGGGTGGTGGTGATGAGCGCGCGCCCGGGCCGCATCCGGCGTGTCGTAAATATCGACATTCCGCACCCGCGCGACCTGTCATCGCGGCGGTACATCGAATTGCGCGATCTCATTTTTGGCGAGATCGGGTTGGCGCACCAGGTGTAGCGAATGTTGAATGTTGAATGTTCAATGTTGAATGTTGAATGGGGGCCACGATGAGGT
>DATART010000139.1:0-3900 GCA_036264035.1 Thermoanaerobaculia bacterium
GGGCGGGTACTTGCGCGCTGTCGCGGTTGATGACGAACGCGCCGGCAAATACCAACGACTCGATTCTCGACTGGAGACAACGCCATTTGACCCAGGCGTCCCGTACTTTCTCGACGAGGAGGGATCGGTCCACGACGTCACCCCTCGGCGCGAAACTGACGAATCGAAACCGGCTGCCACCCGGAAGCCTTGGTGGCGTTTCTGGTAATCGCGGCGCCGAAGGCCTCATCCGCTACAACGTGCGAAAGATGGATTTGCCCGCGAACACCGCCGCGTCGCCAAGCTCCTCTTCGATCCGCAACAGCTGGTTGTATTTCGCGATCCGCTCGCTGCGCGATAACGACCCGGTCTTGATCTGACCCGCGTTCGTCGCGACCGCAAGATCGGCGATCGTCGAATCCTCCGTTTCGCCCGACCGATGCGAGATCACGGATCGATATCCTGCGCGTTTTGCCATCTCGATCGCATCGAGCGTCTCCGTGAGCGTTCCGATCTGATTGACCTTGATGAGGATCGCGTTGCCGACGCCCTGCGCGATTCCTTTTGCAAGAATCGCGGGGTTGGTGACGAAGACATCGTCGCCGACCAGTTGCGTGTTCGCTCCCATCGCTTTCGTCAGCGCGGTCCAGCCATCCCAATCGCCTTCGGACATGCCGTCCTCGATCGAAATAATCGGGTACTTTGCGCGCAGCTCCTGGTAGTACGTCACCATCTCCGCGCTGCTGCGTTTCGCTTCTTCGAAGTTGTACGACGACTTCTCGAAGAACTCGGATGCCGCGACATCGAGTCCCAGGAAGATCTGCTCGCCGGCGCGATAACCAGCCTTCCCAACCGCGGACAAGATCAGATCGAGCGCCTCGGCATTCGATTTCAGATCGGGAGCGAAGCCGCCCTCATCGCCTACCGCGGTCGTCAGCTTGCGGTCGTGCAGGATGTTTTTCAGGTGATGAAAAATCTCCGCACCGGCGCGGAGCGCATCGCTGAACGTCTCGAAGCCGGCGGGGATGATCATGAACTCCTGGACGTCGAGGTTGTTATCCGCGTGCGCGCCGCCGTTGATGACGTTCATCATCGGCACCGGAAGCGTGCGCGCCCCTGGGCCGCCAAGGTATTGAAACAGCGGCAGTCCCGACGCTTCGGAAGCGGCGCGGGCGACGGCCAGCGACACGCCGAGAATCGCGTTCGCGCCAAGGTTGCCTTTATTGTCGGTGCCGTCGATCTGTTTCATCAGCAGGTCGATCATGGCCTGCTCGCGCGCGTCCATCCCCTCGACTTCCTTGGCGATGATGTCGACGTTGTCGATGGCGTTGCGAACGCCCTTGCCGAGGTAGCGCTTTTTGTCGCCGTCGCGAAGCTCGAGCGCCTCGCGCGAGCCGGTCGACGCGCCCGACGGAACCGCCGCACGGCCGAGCGCGCCCGACTCCAGCAGGCAGTCCACTTCGATAGTCGGATTGCCCCGCGAATCGAGAATCTCACGCGCGAAAAGCTCTTCGATCTTGAACATGCGCGCGAATATATCAGCGCGTGGCATCGCACTTTCATTACCGCTGAGCGTGGCTGCGAAGAACGGCGGGAAGCCGACCATCACCATCCTTTATGACGCCGACGAAGACCGCGTGCGTGCCGAGGCGCTGGCGAAAAACGAGAAGTTCCCGGCGCTGGTGTCGGTGCAGATCGAAGAGGTGCTGACCAAGCGCGGCTACACCGTCAAACGCCTGGCGGCGGAGGCGCCGATCAAGAAACTTGTGCGCCTGATCGAAGACGATCATTCCGATCTCATCTTCAACGTCTGCGAATCGCTCGGCGGCGACGGCGGCGAGGAGCGGCGCATCGCCGCGGTTCTTGAGTTGCTCGACAAGCGATTCACAGGCTCAGGATCGTTGTCGCTCACATTGTCGGGCGATAAGTCGCTGTCAAAAAAGCTCTTCGAATTTCACGGCGTTCGATCGCCGGAGTTCACGATCATCTCGAGCACCGGCACCGAGGGGAAACCCTCGCTCGACAAGTTCCCGCTGATCGTGAAGCCGATTGCGTCCGATGCGTCGATCGGGATCAACGCAAAGTCGGTCGTGAAGACGGTCGAGGAGCTGATGGAGCGCGTCTTCGCCATCCATCAGGAGTTTCATACGCCGGCGCTCGTCGAGGAGTACATCGATGGCCGCGAGATCTACGCCGGCGTGCTCGGCAATCCTCCGGCGCTGCTTCCGCCGATCGAATGGGATCTGTCCAAACTTCCCGATCATTTGCCGCGCATCGCCGGCACCGAGGCGAAATGGGAGAACGATTTCAAGGAAGCGAAGGAGTTCGTGCCGCAGGACGTCATCGGCGATGAGGCTTTGATGGCGCGCATCTCTGAGGCCGCCCTCGGCGCGTGCAAGGCGTTGCTCGTCCGCGACTATGCGCGCATCGACATGCGCCTCGCCACCGACGGGACGCCGTACGTGATCGAAGTGAATCCGAATCCGTGGCTCGACGCGCGGGCGGAGTTTGCGATGGCAGCACGGCGCGCGAAACCGGAGCTGTCGTTCGGCGACATGATCGAGAAGATCGTCGATCTGGCCATGACGCGGGAAATTCACGAGAGGTTGCGCTCGTGAGCTGGCACGAGGAGCGGGAACGGCTGCTGCAGTCGCGCATCAGCGAGCTCGGTCTGCGCATCGAAGGAAGCGCGCTCGAGCCGCAGATCGCGCAGCTTTACGCGGAGCTCGATGCGAACGGCCTGCACTTCAAGCCTCCGATCTATCTCAGCGACGAATGGGGTTGCCCCGAAGGCGTCCCGGTGATCGGCGTGCCGTTCTATCTCGCCAATCCGCAGCTCGCGCAGATCGAGCAGGAAATCGCCGAAAACCTGGAGACGCAGGACGAGACGATGATGTATCTGCGCCACGAGTCCGGCCACGCATTCAACTACGCGTATGTGTTGTATGAGTCGGAACAGTGGCACGAGACGTTCGGCCCGTACTCGCGTCCGTACATCGAGGAGTACCGCCCCAATCCGTTCTCGCGCGATTACGTGCACCACATCGCCGGCTGGTACGCGCAGAAACATCCGGACGAAGATTTCGCGGAGACGTTCGCGGTCTGGCTGACGCCCGATTCTAACTGGCGCGAACGCTACGGGGGAACGCGCGCGCTGGCGAAGCTGGAGTACGTCGACCAAGTCATGCGAGAGATCGGCAACGCGCCGCCGAAAGTCGAGCCGCGCGCGCGCGATCTGCCGGTCGAGGAGATGACGTACACGGTCGAGGACTACTACAGCCGTTTTCGCCGCGAGCCGGAGATCGAAGTCCCGCGCTGGTTCGACGGCGATCTGCGGCAACTTTTCGAAGAGTCCGGCGATCCCGCCGCGCCGCTGCTGCGCGCGCGCCGCCTCGACGTCGTCGATGAGATCACGTACTGGACCGGTGTTTCGTCGTCCGTCGTCCGCTCCCTCGTCGATCACCTCATCGGCCGCGTCGACGCGCTGTCGCTCTGCGTCGATCCGCGCTTTCCGCAGCGTTACCTGGTCTCGTTCACCGCAATGGTGACGACGCTCGCGCTGAACTATCTGCACCACGAGGCGTTCGCGCCGTCGAAGGAGCGGTAGCAATCTGTCATCCTGAGGCTGCCGGAGGCGCGGAGCCGAAGGCGGAGACGCCGGAGGACGCCGAAGGATCTCAAGCTTCCACAAGCTGCGTTGAATCCCGGTGGGTTTCAGGGGATTTGTGCAACTTGAGATCCTTCATCGTCCTGCGCTGCTCCGCCTTCGGCTACGCAGCTCCGGCGACTTCTAAGAAACACTCCGTTCGCGCGGTGGTTTTGGGGTGTTTTCTGCAACGGGTACGAGTTGCATGCCGAGTCGGCGTGCTCGTTTTGTGAGTGAGGCGATGGAGCGCTGGCGGTACTTCAGATCGTGGTATT
>DATART010000140.1:0-10992 GCA_036264035.1 Thermoanaerobaculia bacterium
CACTTCTCCTCGCCGCCTGCACGACGACGACAACTCCTCCTCCAAAAATCGAGAAGTCGCCGATGGAGATGAAGACGGCGAAGCTCCAGAAGCTCGACGGCTACATCCCTCTTTACTGGGACGCGGAGAACGGCAAGCTGCTCATGCAGATCTCGCGGTTTGGCGAGGAGCTGCTGTATCAGTCGTCGCTGCCGGCCGGCGTCGGCTCGAATCCGATCGGCCTCGATCGCGGGCTCCTTGGCCGGACGCACATCGTGACCTTCGATCGAATCGGACCGAAGGTGCTGATGACGGCGGCCAACTATGCCTTCCGCGCGCTCAGCGATGACGCGGCGGAGCGCCGCGCCGTCGCCGATTCGTTCGCGCGGTCCGTGATGTGGTCGTTCAAAGTCGAGGCCAGCGACGCGACCTCAGTGCTCGTGGATGCGACGGATTTTATTCTCAGCGACCAGCAGGGCATCGCGCGCAGCTTGCGTCAGTCGCAGCAGGGGAGTTACGCGCTCGACCGCAACCGCAGCGCGATTTACCTGCCGCGGACGAAAGCGTTTCCGGAGAACAGCGAGATCGAGGCGGTGCTGACGTTTCAGGCATCCGATCGTCCCGGTCCGTTCATCAGCGGCGTCACGCCGATTCCGGAAAGCGTCACGGTTCGTGCGCATCACTCCTTCGTGCAACTGCCTCCGCCGGGCTACACGCCGCGCCGCGCCGATCCGCGCGCCGGCATCATCACCGTCGATTTTTTCGACTACGCCAGCCCCTTCAGCGCTCCGATCGAGAAGCAGTGGATCACGCGGCATCGTTTGATCAAGAAGGACCCGGCGGCGGCGATCTCGGAGCCGGTCCAGCCGATCGTCTACTACGTCGACGCCGGCGCGCCCGAACCGATCCGCAGCGCGCTGATCGAGGGCGCTTCGTGGTGGAGCCAGGCATTCCAAGCCGCCGGATTCCGCAACGCCTTTCAGGTGAAGGTGCTGCCGCCGGACGCCGATCCGATGGACCTCCGCTACAACATGATCAACTGGGTCCATCGCGCGCAGCGCGGATGGTCGTACGGCGCCTCGGTCATCGATCCGCGCACCGGCGAGATCATCAAGGGCAATGTCACGCTCGGCTCGCTGCGCATCCGGCAGGACGTGATGATCGCGGAAGGTCTGATCCCGCAATTCGACGAGCTGCACGATCAGGCGCTGTCGGCGGTCGATCCGGCCACGTCGCCGTCGATGATGGCGCTGGCGCGCATCCGCCAGCTCGCCGCGCACGAGACCGGCCACACGCTCGGTCTAGAGCACAACATGGCCGCGTCGAGTTTCGGCCGCGCGTCGGTGATGGACTACCCCTCGCCGTACGTGAAGATCACGAACGGCAAGCTCGATCTGTCGGACGCGTACCCGACCGGCATCGGCTCGTATGACAAGTGGGTGATCCGTTACATGTATGCGCAGTTTCCGCCGGCGAACGAAGAGCGGGAGCTGGATCGCATCGTGCGCGAGGGGCCGCTCTTCATCACCGATCCGGAGTCGCGTCCGGTCAGCGGCGCGCATCCGTCGGCGTCGGTGTGGGACGCGCCGGGCAACAACGTCGACATGTTGCGGCACGAGATCGAAGTGCGCCGCATTGCCCTGTCACAGTTCGGAGTGCGCAACATTCCGATGGGCACGCCGCTGGCGCAGCTCGAAGAGATGCTCGTGCCGCTGTATCTGCATCATCGCTATCAACTGGAAGCCGCGGCTAAGTCGATCGGCGGACTCGATTACACGTACAGCGTGAAAGAAGAAGGTGGAGTCGTTCCGACGCCGACGCGGCGCATCGTTCCCGCCGCCGCGCAACGCGATGCGCTGACCGCGGTCTTGTCGACGCTCGATCCCGCATTCCTGGAGATTCCGCCGCGGATCGTGGCGCTGATTCCGCCGCGCGGCGCCGTCGACGTCACCAGCAACACGGAGCTGTTCGAACATCGCACTACGCCGGCGTTCGATCCGGTCAGCGCAGCGATGGCATCCGCGGACATTACGCTCGCGGCACTGTTCGACGCGCGCCGCGCCGCCAGGCTGGTGCAGTTTCACGCCGAAGATGCCGCCAACCCGGGCTTCAACGAAGTCATCAACGACGTACTCGACGTCGTCACCAGACGCGAGTCGGGTTACGCCGGCGCAATCACGCGCGGATCGGCGAGATTGACTGCAACGCGCCTCATGGATGTTGCCGCGAACCGCGACGCCGATCCGCAAGTGCGCGCAGAGGCGAGCGAAGGGTTGCGCCGGTTCATGGCGAGACTGAGCGATGCCGGCATCCGCGACGACGCCGAGCTCGCGCATCGCCACGCCCTACGCGACGACATCACCCGCTTCCTCGACCGTCCCGATGCGCCGCGTACACAGCCGAAGCTGCCGGAAGTTCCGCCGGGCCCGCCGATTGGAGGGGACTGAGTCAAAGGCGAAATGTTGAATGTTGAATGTTGAATGACCTCCGGTCTGCCACCGCTCGGGCCTTCATTCAACATTGAACATTCAACATTCAACATTCAACATTGCCTCTCCAGTACGTAGAACGAGCTGCAAGTTCAAATCCCTATCTAACCACCCGCCCAATCTCCTCCTCGTAGATTCTGCCTCCGATTCGCGTCTTTCGATTCCGCAAGAATAGCGGCCACGCGAGTGCAGGATTCCGCACCTTTGAGGTGCGGTCAGCGCTCCTCTTCTTCCAGATCGAACAGGTCGTTGGCCCGGACCGGCTCATGCGCCAGACGCCGTACGGCCGCGATGATCGCGGCGATGCAGCGGCGTGTCGGTTCCATCCGTCCCATTCGGATCCGCAAGAGGTGCTGCCGGCTATACCCCGATTCGCGTGCGAGGTGCGCCGGTTTGATCCCGCGGCTTTTCAGGTACTGCTCGAGTCGTGTCGGCATGTGCAATATAGTGCATCTTATGCCGATGAAGGATAGGTGTCAATGCGCACGGGCATACGAGGGGAGTTAAATACGGTCAGTTTTGGTAGTCAAAGCGCAAAATCCTGCCTTCGTGCCTTCGTTCCTCACAATCATCACCCAATGTTCCTTTTCCCGATCCAACTATTTTTTATCTACCAGGGGTGGAAATCTCCGCTTTCGTCACCCCTTATGCGAGTCTGTGTCGGCAGCGGCGGTTCGCACCCGCCCTGGCCGGCAGTTTTGGAGGTTGGCAAACCTCCGCGGTCATGGGCGGTGGCAACCGTCGTCAGTTGCTTAGATTGCCGGATGCTAGTAACTTATACGTTACTAAAATCGCCCATGCTCGGAGAAACCGTACGCTCCACCCGCATCAAGCGAGGCTTTACTCAAGCCCGCCTGGCCCGCCTTGCCGGCGTCAGCCGCCGCCATCTGGCCGCCCTCGAAAAGGGCGCGAACGTCTCCATAAACGTCCTCCAGAAGGTCGCCTCCGTCCTCGAGCTTTCCGAAATCAACCTCGGTGAGCTCAAGGTTCAGACGCCGGCGTCAGACTCGACGGTCGTCAACATGTCCGTCCTCGCCGACACCATCCGCGAGGCCCACGCCGAGGCCTTCCACGCGCAGTCGCTTCTCGCGCGCGCCGAAACGCTCCTCGATCACGGCAACGGGTCGCCGTCCAATGGCGGAGGTGTGGTCGCGCACTTTCCGAAGATGCCGCCGCGACTTCTCGACATCCGGCGGCGCCGCATCACCACCGGTTCCATCGCCGATAAGAACGCGGCGAACGGCGTCGCCATCGCCGGCGAGATCCGGCAGGGCGAAGCGGTCGTCGAGCTGTCCGGCGAGACCGCGTACCTTCCCGCATCCGTTCTCGAAAAAGGGGAAGTCGTTTTCCGTGCACGCGGCGACAAGATGAAGGATCAGGGCATCGAGGATGGCGATCTGCTCATCGTCGAGCTCCGCCAGACCGGACGCGCCGCCTCCGGCGAGCTTGTGATCGGAAAAGTCGGCGAGATCCTCTATGTGGGCCACTGGTGGCAGAAGCACGGCCACAAAGCGATCATGAGCGACGGCCCCGCCGCACTCACGACCGGCGGCACGTCGAAGAAGACGCTGAAGGTGCTGGCCGCGATCAACGCGATCATTCGGCCAACGGCGAAGTAGGCGCTTGTCATCCTGAGCCGCCGGAGCGACGGAGGCGAAGCCGCAGTCGCGCAGGACGGTCGAAGGATCCCCGGCTGATAACCCGGAACGGGCGGCGGCGAGTATTGCCGGCCGCCGTAACCCTCGTTACGCTCCTCCGCCTGTGGCTGCGTCGCTCCAGCGGTTCAGGATGACAGTCCCCCCCTCCAACCTGGCACCATTCGTTCACGTGCACGTTCCGGCACCTTGACTACGATCTCGCCGCAAAAACTTTGGACCCCATTGGAGGAACGAACATGCGCCGTACTCTCATCGCCGCGGTCATCGTCCTGACCGCACTTGCAATCAGTTGCGGATCGTCACACACCGCTGCTCCATCCGCGTCCGTGGCCGCGCCGGCTATCGCCTTTTTCGGGCCGCACGGCTTCGACCTCACCGCCATGGACACGAGCGTCAAAGCGTGCGACGACTTTTATCGTTTCGCGGTGGGCAAGTGGCGTGAGACGCATCCGCTGCCGGCCCAGTACTCGCGCTACGGCCGATTCGAAGAGCTGGCCGAGCGCAACCGCGAAGTCCTCCACAAAATCCTGGAGGAGGACGCGGCCATGACCAACGCCAAGCCGGGAAGTGCGGAACAGAAGGTTGGCGATTTCTACGCGTCGTGCATGAATGAGACGGCCGTCGAAGCGGCCGGCATCTCGCCGATTCAGCCGGAGCTCGACCGCATCAACGGCGTCAGCGATCGCGCGTCGCTCCTCGCCGAGCTCAATCACCTGCACACCGCCGGTTACGCGCCGCTCTTCCGCGTCGGCGGACAGAACGATCAGAAGAACAGCAAGATGATCATCGCCTCGCTCGGCACGGGCGCGCTCGGACTTCCCGACCGTGACTACTACCTGCGCGACGACGACCGCTTCAAGACCATTCGCAGTCAATACGTCGATCACGTCACGAAGATGCTGACGCTGTCCGGAGAAGGCGCCGATCAGGCCGCCTCCGACGCGCAACGCATCCTCGATCTCGAAACGAAGCTGGCCGCCTCGCAGCTCACGCGCGTCGAACAGCGCGTCCCCGAGAATACCTATCACCCGACCGCGGTCACCGAGCTTGCCTCGATGGCGCCGGCCGTCGACTGGCCGACGTATCTTCAGAACCTCGGCATTACCACGACGACGCTGAACGTCTCGCAGCCGAAGTACATCAAGACGGTCAGCCAACTGATGAACGACGTTCCGATCGAGGACTGGAAAGCGCTGCTGCGCTGGCAGGTCGTCGACGCCGCCGCACCGACGCTGTCCAGCGCGTTTGTCGCCGAGGATTTCAACTTCGGCGGGAAGACGCTGTCGGGGACGAAGGAGCAGCAGGAGCGTTGGAAGCGCTGCGTCCGTTCGGCTGACGCGAACATCGGGCAACTGCTCGGCCAGGAGTACGTCCGCCGCAATTTCACGCCGGCAGCGAAGGCGAAAATGAGCTCGCTCATCGACAACCTCGTCGCCGCGCTGCGCGAAGACATCCCGACACTTTCGTGGATGGGTCCGGAGACGAGGGCGGCCGCGCTGGCGAAACTGAACGCGTTCCAGCGCCGCATCGGCTATCCCGATACGTGGCGCGACTACTCCGCGCTGCCGATCAGCCGCGCCTCGTACGCGGCGAACATCCAGGCCGCGCGCGCGTGGTCGTATCACCACAACATCGAGCGCATCGGGCATCCCGACGATCCGAACGAGTGGGGTTTCTTCACGCCTCCCACCGTCAACGCCAGCTACAGTCCGAATCAGAACAACATCACGTTCCCGGCCGGAATCCTGCAGCCGCCGTTCTTCGATCCGAACGCGGATGACGCCTACAACTACGGCGGCATCGGCACGGTCATCGGCCACGAGATGACGCACGGCTTCGACGATCAAGGCGCGAAGTACGACGCGCAGGGCAATCTGCGGAATTGGTTTACGCCTGAAGATTTGAAAGCATTCCAGGCGCGGACCGATTGCGTGGCCAATGAGTACAGCGAATTCAATGTGGCGCAGGGGATCAACATCAACGGCAAGCTCGTGAACGGCGAAGCGGTGGCGGACCTCGGCGGCGCGACGCTCGCGTTGCGCGCGTACGAGAAGTCTCTGCAGGGAAAGCCGCGCCGGACCATCGACGGCTTCACCCCCGAGCAGCGCTTCTTCCTCGGCTTCGCGCAGGTTTGGGGCGAGAACATGTCGCCGCAGGAAGCGACGCGCCGCGCCCTGACCGACCCGCACGCGCAAGGCCCGTTCCGCGTGAACGGCACCGTGCAAAACATGCCGGAGTTCTGGAAGGCCTACAACTGTACGGACGGCGACAAGATGGTCCGCGAAGCGGCGAAGAGATGTTCGATCTGGTGATGCGCTTGGCGCACGTTGTCGGTTGTCTGTTGTCACGAACGGCGGCTTCGGCCGCCGTTTGTCCGGTTGAGTGGTCGGGGGTTGATTCGCGGCGCGCGAGCGCCGCGACGTCGCGCGCGAAGGCGCGCATCACAATCCAGCCCCGCGCTTGGCGCGGGGTTTTCGGGGGCGGTGTGGGTGGTGGCCGCGGAGGCGGCCACTACAAGTGCCGCGCGAACCTTGTTGCGGCCGCCTTCGCGGCCGCGGATTCCTGCTACATCCGCGTGCCCCCGGCGAAGCCGGGGGCTGGATTGTTGAGCGCGCCTCCGCGCGCGACGAACATCACGCGCGCATCTCCTCGACCGCGGCGCGAATGTCCTCCATGCACATCTCCATGCGATCGCGGTGCGTGCGATGCGAGACAACGCAGATGCGGATGACGAACTTGCCGTCGACGTCCGCTCCGGTCAGCATCACGCGTTGGCGCGCGTTGATTCGCGCAATCAGTTCGGGATTGAGGGCGTCGGGATCGCTGCCCGGTTTCAGCAGCCGAAAGGCAACGATCGACAGCTGCGGCTCGGCGACGACTTCGATGCCTTCGATCTTGTGCAGTTCGGCAGCCGCCCATGACGCGAGATCGAGCTTTTCGTCGAGCTGCTGGCGGAACGGCTCGATGCCGAACAGCTTGAGCGGCAGCCAAACCCGTAGGCCGCGGAAATCGCGCGACAGCTCGGGCGAGATCTCGCAGAAATCGATCAGCTCCGCCGCATCCTGGAATTGCGGCAGGTAGTTGGCGTGCGTGCTGTAGGCGCGGCGCAGAACAGCAGCGTCGCGCACGATCAGCGCGCCCGTGCCGAAGGGAAGGAAGAGCGTCTTGTGCGGATCGAGAATGATCGAGTCGGCCTCGCCGATGCTGCGTAATACTTCGCGTCCGCGCTGCGTGAGCATGAAGAACGCGCCATACGCACCGTCGACGTGAAACCAGATCGATTCCGCGCGCGCGAGTTGCCCGAGTGCAGACAGATCGTCAACCGCGCCGGTCGGCGTCGTTCCCGCGCTGCCGCAGAGCATGAACGGCGTGAAGCCGTTGGCGCGATCGGCGGCGATCGCATCCGTGAGAAGGTCGACGCGAACGCGAAACATCGCATCGCTCGGAATCTCGCGGATGTTCGCGGCCGGAAATCCCGCCAGCACGGCCGCCTTCTGAAACGCGTGATGCGTCTGATCGCCGCAGTACAACGTCGCGCGCGAAAAATCATCGCCGAGGATCGTCAGGCGTGCGGCGATGATCGCGGTGAGATTCGCGAGCGAGCCGCCGCTGGTCAGCACGCCGCCGCTGCCCGCGCCGTATCCCACAATCTCGCAGAACCAGCGCACCACGTTCGCTTCGAGTTGCACGAGGAGGGGCGCCGGCGCGAAGACGCCGACGTAGCGGTTCACCGCATCGGCGATCAGGTCCGCCACCGCCGCGTGGAAAATGCCGCCACCCGGGATGTACGCGAGATACCCCGGGCCGGCGGCGTTGAACGAACGCGGGATGGCCTCATCGAAGAGAAAATCGAGAAGCTGTTCGTACGCGACGCCGCGTTCCGGCAGCGGCTCGATCAAGGTTCGCGCGAGTTCCGCCGCGCCATCGACATTCGACGCCGGCTGCGACGGCAGCGACTCGATATGCGCAACGATGCGCCGCATCGCTGCGTCGACGAGGCGATGCATTTCGGTAGCGTCAGGTTCGAGCGGGTAGGTCATCGGACGCGCATTATCGCGGTCGCCTTCCGCGAAACGAAACGGTGACGGACGTGACGCCGCTCACTTTCACAAGTTTCACCATGTAGAATCTTTATCTCCACGGAGGATTCGACATGCGTCTGAGACTCTTCGCACTCACGGCTCTTCTTTTCATCGCCACCGCCGCCTCGGCGAAAGAAGTGTGGCTCAGCATCGGCGGCACCACTGCCGGCGGCACCTTCCGCACCGACGCGCGCATCTTCAATCCGTCGACGACGAAGGACATCCAGATTCAGGCTTGGTATCTGCCGGTCGGCAATGTCGACAACACCGTGGTGCAGCCGCTGGCGCCGATCACGGTCCTGAAGCGTCAGCAGGTCGTCTACAACGACGTCGTCGCATCGCTCTTTCACGCGGGCGGACTCGGGGCGATTCGCCTGCGCTCCGACGACGATTTCGTCGCCACGCAGCGCATCTACGCCGTCGCCGCGAACGGTTCCCTCGGCCAGTTCGTCGCAGGCGTTGACGCCACCGCTGCCAGGGCCAAAGGCGTGATCATCCAATTGCAAGCCGGCAGCGCGTTCCGCACGAACGTCGGCGCGGCCAATCCGAATCCCAGCCTTGCCCACGTCACATTCCACCTTTACGACAAGAACAATGCGGTGGTCGGCACTGCGAAGACGATCGTGATGCAGCCGTACGGTGTCATTGCGCCGGGCGGTCTGGCCGGTTACGCCGACGCGGTGCCGGGCAATGCGGACCTCAGCGATTCATGGCTTTCGTACACGTCCGACCAGCCCATCGTCGCCTATGGCTCCGTCATCGACAACGGCACGACCGATCCGACGTACATCCCCGCGGCCGAAGACACTGGCGTCGCCATCGTGACGCCGCCGGCGACCGGCAACAACTTCAACGTCACCACGCGCAGTTCCGTGATTACCATTTCGCCCGCCATCGGGCAGGGCACGTTGAAGCCGGGCGACACGGTCACCTTCAACTTCAGCGGTCATGACGCCACGCACGGATTCCGTCTCCTCGATCCGGACGGCGGCACGGTCCTCGATGTCACCGTCCCTCCCGACGCCGCCGTTTTCTCGAGAACGGTCACGTTGAGCGCCGAGGGCACCTACCTGTATTACTGCACGATCACCACGTGCAGTCCGGGTCACCTGAACATGCAGGGGACTTTCCCGGTCGGCACTCCGAGCTCCGATCCCCCGCCGCGCTATTGATCGCAATTCAGAAGCGGCGCGCGATGCCGAGCACGAGGCCGGCATCGGCGCTGTTCTGATACGTGATCAGGTTCTCGACGATGCCGCCGTACGCGGTCAGTCCCGCGCCGAAGGCGTGTCGCAGTCCCGCGGTCAGTTGATACGAACGGCGCGTCAACTCCGGCGCGCCGATCCCGCGGAACGGGCTCTGCGAAATCGTCAGTTGCACAGTGCCGGATGTTTGTTTCGCGAGCAGACGCGAGACGCCGACCGAGTCTGTGATCACGATTTGCGAATCGAGCGCCATCGGCCTGTTGTGGCCGAGGAAAAGCAGACCGGCCGAGGCGTTGATGCGCATTGCGCCGAAGTCGCGGGTGGCCAGCAGTTGCAGCCCGCCGTCGACGGAGCCGGAGCCGTCGAGCGTCCGCGCGTTGCCGGTGGGGAGCTCGACCGCAGCTTGCGCGGAGATGGCCAGGTTCGGGTCCTCGAGCGCCGGCAATTCGTATTTCGCGGTCAGGGCGACGTCGCCGAGGTGACTGTGCGCCGGCTGCTCGCGAAGGTAGGTGTTGCCGTCGGTGCGGATGAAGACAGTCTCGCGATTGCGCTGCACCGCCACGCGCTGGTTGTCGCCGAGATTGAGAGCCGCGTGGAAGTGCTCGATGAAACCGTCCGACGATCCGCCGCCGATGTACGCGAAGGGGACTGAGATGCCGACTTCGAGATTGTTGCCGAAGCCGCGATGGGCATTGATCGTGGTGCGATGCGTCTCGCCGTCGGCGAGAAAAATCGTCGTGCCTGGATCCATGCGGATGATGCCCAGGGTCTGATCGCCGGTGCGCCGGTCGGTGTCGCCAGCGAGGTTATGGCTGATCCACCGCGACTTCGCGAACGTGTTGGAATCGGCGGTGTGAACGTCGACGAGCCACGCCTCGTCCTCAAGTACGCGCGCGCCCTCGGGCTCGAAAAAAAAGAATCCATTGTTGAGCAGGTACTGATCGCGGACCGGCAGAGGGCTGAGCAGCGTGTCGGCCGCATCCCGTTCCTGCGCCAGCGCGGGAAGCGCGATCAACAGCGCAGCAATCAAGCACCGGATCATGAGGAGTCGTTCGAAGGTAAAACGATGGCGCCGGAGACACAGATTTGTCCAGAGGTTTTTCGATGGGGGTCAGGTCCGAAGTTGGAAGTGATGCCCTGAGAATGGAATGCGCGGCGGTAGACCACTTCCAACTTCGGACCTGACCCCCATCGGTGCCACACTCATCCTGACATGCGATTTCCCAGCCGCGGATTCATCGCTGCATTAGGCGGAATTGCCATGACGTTGCTGGCTTGGTTCGGATCGTGGGCATGGCCGGGATGGCCGGCAAGCTTCGCGATCGATCACCTCGGCTTCGTCGATTTCGCGGAGTTGCCACGCATCGAGAAGTCGGCCGTCGTCGTTCTGCTCATCATCATTAACGTGGGGACGTGGGCGGCGATCCTCCGCGCGGCCATGTTGCTCGTGCGTAAATCCGGTTCGACGACTGCTGCGTAATTCGCTCGGAGGACGACATCATCATGGCGACTGTAATGCTGATGCATTGGCCCGAGGTGACGAAGGAGCAGTACGAGCAGGTGAGGCTGTCGGTGAACT
>DATART010000155.1:0-3801 GCA_036264035.1 Thermoanaerobaculia bacterium
CGTGTGTGGCCACAAAGGGTTACCGCTCGTCCTGCCGTCGTACAGGCCCGAAAATCCCGCCGCTGGCTTGTCGGCCTGCCTGCGCTATCCCCATAGAATAGGGTTCATCCCCGCTTCACCGGCGCCCACGCCGTTAACCCGCTCTGGATGACAGCTGTAACCCGGGCTACTGCGCGGTCGTGATGATCGCCGAAATCCCTGCCGCTTCCAGTTTGGCGCGGACGGTTGCCGCCTGGTCGCGCGTTTCGAACGGGCCGATGCGGACGAGGTAGAGCGACGTGTGATCGATCGTCGCGTCCTGCCCGATGTTCGCGAGTTTCTTTTGCAGCGCTTTCGCATTCGCTTCCTGCGAGAACGCGCCGACCTGCACGACGTAGCGTCCGCTGCGCGGCGCGGCCGCGCGCGGCTGCGGTTGCGGTGTCACGCGGGGAGCGGGCGGCGGCGTCGCGCGCGGAGTGGGTGCGGGAGATGCGGGCAGCGGCGACGTCTTCACCGGCACGTCCTCGATCGTGGTGCCGTTCGCAGCCACCTGGCGCCGCGTCTCGACGCCGCTGGCGTGTTCCTCGGTGACCTGAACGCTTTCGACGGTCGCCGGCGCGGATGGTTGCGGTTCTGCAATCGTCGGAGCGGGAGCGGGAGCCGGCGCGGGAGCCGGAGTCGGGGTTGCCGCGACCGCGCTCGTGTCGGGCACGGTCACATTGAATGACGCGGGCGGTTCGCGGTCGCCGCGGCCGATCTTGACCACGGTCATGTCGATCTCGCCGCCGCCGCTTTCGGCGATTCCGATCTGCTGCGCCGCGGCGTACGAAAGATCGATCAGGCGATCGCCGACGTAGGGGCCGCGATCATTGACGCGAACGCGCACCGTCTGGCCGGTCTTCGCGTTGTGAACGTCGAGCAGTGTTCCGAAAGGCAACGTCCGGTGCGATGCCGTCATCAACATCGGATCGAAGATCTCGCCGTTCGCGGTCGTGCGGCCGGCGAACTCCTGGCCAATCCATCCCGCCAAGCCGTGCGACGACATCTGTGACGCCGGTATTTTCGATTGCGCCTGCGGTGTATTCGACTCCGCGATTTCCGCCGCTGTCAAATGCGTATCCGGCACGGCGTGCCACGAACATGCTGCCACTGACAGCGCGACCAACGACAGGAGAACTCGCTTCATACCCGCACCTCTCCGGCTTCCGTTCCGATATGTGACCGCTCTGCTTCGAGAATGGGATCGACATCCTCGATCAGGAATCGTTCCGTTTGTTGCTTCGAAAGGCCCGTGTAATTCTCCGGGCTCGCCAATGTCTCGATCGATGCGCGATCGATGCCGAACAGCGGATCGGCGGCGATGCGGTCGAAGAGATCGTTGTCGCCGGCGCCCGACTTCAACGCGTCCGCCGCTGCCTGCGAATGGATGCGCACGCGCTCGTGCAGCACCTGCCGGTCGCCGCCGCGCCGCGTTCCTTCCATCATCAGATTCTCGGTCATCATGAAGGGCAGCTCACGCCGGACGTTGGCCGCGATCACCTCTTCGTGCGCCACCAGTCCGGCGGCGATGTTGTCATAGATCAACGCGATCGCATCCGCCGCCAGAAAGGCCTCGGGGATGGCGATGCGGCGATTCGCGGAGTCGTCGAGCGTCCGCTCGAACCATTGCGTGGCCGCGGTGAGCGCGGGATTGAGCGCGTTGACGATGAGATGCCGGGCCAGTGCGTCGATCCGTTCCGCGCGCATCGGATTGCGCTTGTACGCCATCGCCGACGAGCCAACCTGCTCCGCCTCGAACGGCTCCTCGATCTCACGCAGATGCTGGAGCAGGCGCATGTCGTACGCGAACTTCGACGCCGATTGCGCGAAGCCGGAGAGCACGTTCACGGCCTGCGAGTCGACTTTGCGCGAATACGTCTGCCCCGAAACGGGATAGCTGCGGCGCAGTCCTGCTTTTTCGGCGACCAGTTGTTCCAGTCGATTCACCTTGCCTTCGTCGCCCTCGAAGAGGCTGAGGAACGACGCCTGCGTGCCGGTCGCGCCTTTCACGCCGAGGAGCGCGAGTTGCGAGAGACGGAACTCGATCTCGCGAAAATCGAGAAGGAGATCGTGCAGCCAGAGCGTGGCCCGCTTGCCGACCGTCGTCAGCTGCGCCGGCTGAAAATGCGTGAACGCCAGCGCCGGCGTGCCGCGCCACTTCCAGGCGAAGTCGCGCAGCTTGGCCATCAGATTGACGATGCGACGGCGGATGACGCTGAGCGCTTCGCGCATCTGCAGGATGTCGGTGTTGTCGGTTACGAAGGCGGAGGTCGCGCCGAGGTGGATGATGCCTTTCGCGGATGACGCCTGAAGGCCGAACGCGTAGATGTGCGACATCACGTCGTGGCGGATTTCGCGCTCGCGACGTTCGGCGTCGGCGTAGTTGATGTCGTTCGCGACGGCTTTCAGTTCGGCGATCTGCGCATCAGAGATCGACAAACCCAACTCTTTCTCGGCCTCGGCGAGCGCAATCCAGAGCTTGCGCCACGTCCGGAATTTGTAATCGGCGGAGAAGAGGTACGACATCTCCTTCGAGGCGTACCGCTCGTTGAGAGGGTTCTGTGCGGTGTCGCGCGTCACCGCGGCGAATTATACGGCGTTGACACCACCGCACCGACCCGCGACACTACGTTCACACATGCAGCCCGCCGTCTCCACGCGCACTCCGCGCCGCGCCACGCAAGCGATCCGCCGCATCGCGGTGATGCTTGTGGCGATCCTCGCCCTCGGCGGCATCGGTTCGCTCTTCGTCACCGGCCGCGCGACGTCGGAGTTGCAGCAGTCGCGCAAGCGGGTGGAGTCGCTCAACGCGGAGATCCGCCAGCTCGAAAAAGAGAACGCCCGTCTGCGCGCCGAAATCGACAGCGTGAAGAAGTCGACTTTCGCCGTCGAGCGCATCGCCCGCGAGGAGCTGGGGATGTCGAAGCGCGGCGAAGTGATCTACCTCCTCCCGGCGAATTCAGAGCCGCGTTAGTTTCGCGTACTTGGCGATGAACTTTTTCGAGCCGATGCCGCGGTCGAAATAGACCGTGAGCTTGGCCTCGGGGCCGGAGCCTTCCATCGTCAGGATGGTGCCGTCGCCGAACTGTTCGTGGCGCACGCGCTGGCCGCGCTTGAGCGCCGCGGGCGCGCTCGGCGGAGCGGCGGGACGGAGCGCGGCAGGATCGAGTTGCACTGGCGACTCTTTGAAAAACGAGAGGACGCCGTTGAGGGAGTCGTTCTTGCGCGGAGGCGGCGGCGCGGGAGCAGGCGACGCGATTCGCGGCGGCGGCGAAGCCGGACGCGCATACGTCGACTGTTGCGCGCGCCGCGGCTCGCCGGAGTAGCGGTCGCTGTAGCGATCGCCTTGCCGCATCGGCCGCTCGCGCCACGATGGCGCGTCGGGCACGTAGCGCGCGCGCGCCATGCGCACTTCCTCGCGCACGTTCTCCGGAATCTCGGTGATGAACGGCGACGGACTCTGCTCGCGAAATTGTCCGTGCAGGCGCCGCTCCAGGCAGTGCACGCACCAGAGCTGCTCGCGGGCGCGCGTCATCCCGACATAGCAAAGGCGCCGTTCCTCCTCGAGATCGTCGTTATCGTCCTTCGACTGCGAATGCGGCAGGATGCCTTCCTCCATGCCGGTGAGGAACACCACCTTGAACTCCAGCCCCTTCGCCGCATGCAGCGTCATCAGCGTGACGCCTTTTTGCGACTCGTATTTGTCGAGGTCGGACATCAGCGTCAGCGAGTCGAGGTAGTCGCCGAGCGTCGCGCCCGGGTTCTGCTCTGAGTACTCGCGCG
>DATART010000168.1:0-1722 GCA_036264035.1 Thermoanaerobaculia bacterium
CCTGACTGACTTCGGAACACGCGATCCGTATGTCGCGGCGATGAAAGGCGTCATCGCATCGCGATGCGAGGCTTCGATCGCCGATCTCTCTCATGACATCGCACCGTTCGACGTTTGGGAAGGAGCCTTCTTTCTTCGCGACGTCGTCCGCTATTGGCCGGCGGAAACGATTTTTGTATGCGTCGTCGATCCGGGCGTTGGGACCCCGCGGCGGATCCTGGCGATTGAATCGGATGGCCGGATTTTTCTCGCGCCGGACAATGGGCTGCTGCATTTCGTCCGAGGAGATGCGTACGAGGTCACGGATGAGTCGCTGTTTCTGGCCGATGGCTCGACGACATTTCACGGCCGCGATCGATTCGCGCCGGTGGCGGCGGCGATCGCGAATGGAAAAAAGATCGAGACGCTCGGGCCGCTCGTTGGCGATCGCGTGCCGCTCGATTACACGCCCGGCGCGATCGTTCGCATCGATCGCTTCGGCAACTGCATCACCGATCTCGTTCCGCCGGCGACGCCGTTCGCGGTCTCTGTGAAGGACTGGCGCATCGAGCATGTCCGCACGACGTACACCGGCGAAGGCGCCTTCATCATCATCGGCTCGAGCGGCTGCGTCGAGATCTCCGTCGCCAACGGCAGTGCGGCGTCGCTCTTGCAGCTCAGCCGCGGCGATCGCGTTGCGATCGTTCCCAAATGACCGCTGACTACGTGCAATCCCGAGACGTGCAGCGTCCGCGCGGACGTCTGCGGCGGCTCGTGCTGCCGTTGCTCATCGCGCTCGTGATCCTGGTCGCGCTGCTGTTCGCGGTGGCGTGGATCCCGTTGCGGCAAGGGCGCGATGCGTGGCTGCGCGGTGACGATGCCGAGGCTATCGCCATCGGCGAGCAGTGGTCGCGGCTGCATCTCTGGCCGGCGCAGTATCACCAGCTTCTCGCTGCGGCATATCTCACCAGCGGTCCGTTGCTGAAGGCTAAAGAACACGTCTCGGCCATTGGCAACATCCGGCTGTCGATCATCCCGAAGGATGAAGTAGCCCGGCGGCTTTTCGCGCGCGAACACTACGACGATTTCCTCGCGTACGACGCGGCGTCGCGCGATGCGCACGAGAACGCGGACGTGCCTCTTTACCGCGCCGCCGCGTTGGTGGCGACGAATCGTGTAGCCGAGGCACAGAAGGCGTTCCCGTCGATCGACCGCGCGCATGTCAACGCGTCGCGCTACGCGGCGCTGCAGCGCAACGTCGCGGCGCGCGCCGCCGGCGATGCACCGTACATGTTCGACCGCGACGGCGGCACCATCGCCGCGATTCGCGCGAACGACGTCGTCGCCATCAACAACGATTTCGCGCCGCTGATCGATCGCGAGGCGGGCGCGCTGACGATCGGCGCGAAGCTGCCGCAGCTCGGCGCGAACGACACGATCGAGACGACGCTCGATCCGTTCGTGCAGAAGGCTGCGCTGAAGGCGCTGACCGGATTCCGCGGCTCGCTAGTGGCCATCGATCCGCGCACGAACGAAATCCTCGCCATCGCCAGCAGCCCCGGCAAAGGCGCGATCGCGAACCTCGCGCTGGAGCATCAGTACGAGCCGGGATCGGTGGTCAAGGTGTTGACCGGTTTGAATGCGGAGAACGGCGGCGCCGAGGTCGCGTCGTTCTTTCCCTACACCTGCAAAGGATTCCTCGAAATCGACGGGCGGCATTTCGGAATCCTTTGCAGGTGTAGG
>DATART010000174.1:0-11189 GCA_036264035.1 Thermoanaerobaculia bacterium
CGCAGTTCGTTCTCGCTCATCTCGGCGAACCCTGGCTTAAGCAGCGGAGGGTAATCGGATTTCGGCGGCTTCCCCAGTTGCGACTCTCCTCTGTATTAGGAGTGACCAGCGCGGCGTTTTCCCCGTCATCGTGCCCATCTCGGTAATGGCGGACGCTGGTGAGACATCGGGACTCGTGGCGCGGCTCAATCGACATGGTAGAATCTCCGCGCTCGAAAGTTACTTGTTGTTGGATCACAAACACGACCGGCTGGCAGGCCGGTTGTTGTGTTTTTGCTCGACCTACACTTTAGCACTCTCACCGTAACAGCTTCAGCAACTCGCTTGCCGTGATGCCGAACGCCTTCGCCAGCTTCGTGATGGTCGATAGCTTGGGATCACTCGCACCGCGTTCGATGTGTCCGACCTGAAGCTCATTCATCCCCGCCGCCTCTCCTAACTCCTCCAGCGTCCATCCCTTCGCCTCTCGCAACTGGCGCAGGCGCTTTCCGAAAGCGATTGCTTCCGGGAGTCGGTCTCGTTTCGCGCGTGGCGGCATGAGTTGACATAGCCACGGCTACGGCTTAGATTCAATTAGCCACGGCTACGTTGAATGTTGAAGGGAGTTGTCTGGAGATGCGAAACGCCACGGGTAAGCAAGCATGCATTCAGACTCTTTTTCTCCACCCGGTAGAGTCGTATTCGCTCGCCGAGGGAGCGCGGCTCCTCGGAATCGCCCCGGCCACGCTACGGCGGGAGGCCGAGGATGACCGGCGAGAGGAGTACCGATCGGGCAATCGGTGGCGTTTCAGTTGGCGACAGCTTGCAACCATCGCTCTCCGCCGATGGGGTCACGTAGAGGTGCTGGATACCCTCGGCAGCGACGCGGCGACGGCCCTGCCGCCGTTGCTGGCACTCCGCACCGTGACGCTCAGGCTACCCGCGTACGTCGTTCTGGCGCTGGAGACGATCGCAACCGAGGAGAGGAGGACGCTAGATGACGCGCTGCACGGCGAGTTGATCGACCTCGCCGGGATAGTTGCGGATCGCATGGAAGCCATCCATCCCGGCTTCCGCCGCGCGTACCTCTATCCGGCGTCGCGGAGCCGAGGCGAGTATCATCCTGACTCATGCCGGACAAGCGAACAGAATTCCAGCGATTCACCGATTTCATGAAGGCAATCGTGAAGGTGCCGAAGAGCGAAGTGGCCGCGCAGCAAAGCGCCACGCGGCCAGCCAAATCATCGAAGGTTAAACGACCGAAAGCCTGAGAACGCGGCGTGACTGCTTGCGCGGCTGCCACGGTCGCGGCGGTTTCGGGTAATGGTTTTTCGGTCTACGCTTGCGCCCGGATCGCGGCCCGAACTGGACACACGTCAGGCGTTCTAATAGGATTGTCATGTCGAACGTCTCCTAGTAGTTCAGATTCACGAACACACTCCGCCCGCCGCCGTAAACGGCGGGTTTCGTGTTTCTGGCGCTGCTGTGATGCTTGCTCTCTACATCGGCTCCTCCTTCAGTTTTGACGAAAAAAAAAGGCGAGCCGAAGAGATCGTAGGATCTCAACCGGCCCGCCTTTTCAGGCAAAAGTCTTTTTCTATGCGGTTACTAAATCAGTCCGGCGGATTGTATCCGCCTCTCCAGTGGTGCGTCAAGTCGGTTATTGCCTTGCGCCCGACACAAGAAATTCACGCGGAGCCTCTCCCGGCTCCGCGTGAAACCCTTCTACCGTTCCGGCGTCATCGCCGCGATGGCGTCGGCCTTCATGTTCTTCACCTTGGTCGGCAGCATCTTGTGCACGGCGCTCTGGATCTTCTTGACCGGGCGCAGCACCGGGCTGTCCCACATCTTCAGCAGCATCTCCTTGCGCGTCTGCATCAGATCGCCGAGGGCGCGAAGCTGCTCGTCATCCATCAGCTTGCGGGCTTCGACGAACATCTCCGTCTCTTCCTCGCGGATGTGATGTTCGACCAGGTCTTTCAGCACCTTGGCCTTCGCTTCGAACTCATGCGACTTCGGATTGGCGGCCTTCAGCGCCGGTAACACCATATCGACGACGTGATGCTCTTCCGTCGCCTCATAGAATAGGTCTTCGGATTCCGTTTTCTCAGACACTTTCTTGAACGTCGGATAGAACAGCTCCTCCTCGATCTGCGAATGCACTTTGAGCTCGCGCTCGATGTCGCGTACGAGGCGCTCGCGCTCCTTCACGGCCCGCGAACCGGACCCTTCAAGCTCGCGCAGCAGTCCTTTTACTTTCACATGATCCGCTTTCAGCATCGTGATCGGATTCGGCATTTTTCAGTCTCCTTTGTGAAGTTCATCGGAGAGAAAACATTGCGTAAGGCATGCCTGATCACAACGTCCGCCCGACCGCGGGAACGATGATCCGAAGCTCGTCCATGAGCCGTGCGAACTGATCGGGATAGAGCGACTGGGGGCCGTCGCAGACCGCTTTCTCCGGCTCGTGATGCACTTCGATCAACACGCCGTCGGCGCCGGCGGCGACGATGGCGCGGGCCAGCGGCATGACCTTGTCGCGGCGCCCGACCGCATGCGATGGGTCGGCGATGATCGGCAGGTGCGAGAGTTTGTTGATGACCGGGATGGCGGAGATGTCGAGCGTGTTGCGCGTGTACGTTTCGAACGTGCGGATGCCGCGCTCGCACAGGATCACGTCGTAGTTGCCGCCGGAGAGGATGTACTCCGAGGCCAGCAGCCACTCCTGAATCGTGGCCGACATCCCGCGCTTGAGCAGGATCGGTTTGCGGATCTGGCCGAGCGCCGACAGCAGGTTGTAGTTCTGCATGTTGCGCGCGCCGACCTGCAGGATGTCCACATACTCCAGCATCGATTCGATCTGACCGATCTCCATGACCTCGGAAATCGTGGCCATGTTGTTTTCATCGCCGGCCGCGCGCAGCAGTTTCAATCCCTCGATTCCCATCCCCTGGAAGGCGTACGGCGAGGTCCGCGGTTTGTACGCGCCGCCGCGCAGAATTCGCGCACCCGCTTTCGCCACGCGCTTCGCTGTCTCGAAAAGCTGCCGCTGGTTTTCGATCGTGCATGGACCGGCCATGACCACGACGTCACTGCCGCCGATCTCGATTCCGCGCGTTTTCACGATCGTCTTCGTCCGCCGGAACGAGCGGCTGGAAAGTTTGTACGGCTCGCTGACGCGCACCGCCTCCTGCACGCCGCTGAGCACTTCGAATTCGCGCGGATCGACGCTGGCGACGTCGCCGACGACGCCGAGCACGGTCTGATCCGATCCGGTGGAGCGATGCACGTCGAATCCGCGCTCGCTGAGGACGGCGACGACGTGCTCGATGTCTGTATCGGAGGCGTTCTTCTGCATGACGATGACCATTTGTTCTCCTTGGAGGTGGGGTGTAGGGGGTGGAGTGTGGGAGATCGTTGTCTGGTGTCGGGTGTCGGGTGTCGGGTGTCGGAGATTGGAGTGGTCGTTTTCTCGACTCCCTACTCCCTACCCCCGACTCCCATCGCCTCGCGCTCCACGCGCCTCGACTCATCGATGATTCGTTCGAAGAGACGGCGGATGGTGGTCGGATCGAGCGGACCGTCCGAGGTCCGTTCGACGTGGAGCAGCACCTGTTTTTCGCGCTCGGGCGCGTAGACCGGCAAGCCGAGAATCGGCTTCACCTCACCGATCTCGATCGCGTACTTCGCGCGTTGATTGAGCAATCGCACGATGACTTCATCGACGCGGTCGATGGCATCGCGAAGCCGGGACAACTCGATTTCTGCGTCGTTTCGATCCATAACAAAAAACCCCTTGCCCGCGCGGGAAGAGGTTCGGATCGACTGACGGTCGGCGCCCCTCTCCGCGGGGCGCAATGTGCCCACGGTTACGTGAAGTAGCCGTAGTAATACGCGTAGCGCTGGGCGGTGTGATTCATGTGCGGCGCCGAGGATAGGTCGGCGCGGTGTGCGTGTCAACGGTGCGCGCGGCAAAAACAAAACCGCCGGGCAGCGACGCCCGGCGGTTTTCAGTTTGGGATCGAAGAAAGGTTAGTGCCGTGCGGAGCGGCGACGGCCCGGAGCGGGAGCCGCTTCCGCGGCCGGCGCGTAGGCGACATTCAGCAGCACGTACGAGAAGGTCGCGCCGGCGATGTAATAGCCGTCGGGGCCATTTGCGAGCGAGAGGCGGCTCCAGTTCGACATCGAGTCGCTGTTTTCCTCGCGGAAGGCGAGCGCGTAGACGCCTTGAACGAGCTTTGGTCCTGCCACATTGCCGAGAGACAACGTCAGCGCCGAAACCTCGGATTCAATCGGAGGCGGCGTCGCGGACGGTTCCTGCGGCGTCGGCCGCTGCCGCGTCACCATGAGCGTGACCCCGGAGGTCGACAGAACCGGCATGTTGAAGCTGATCGGGCCGCTGATCGCGTCGGCGTCAGGACGTCCGTTGACGGAGAAGAAACGGAAGTGCGATGGATTCTCCGGCTGGCGATGATTCGTCGCGAAGAGCGCGTCGACGCCGATGCCGCCGGCCGCGTTGTGATAACGATCGGCGCGTTTGGCGCCGACCACCGAGATGCGGGCGCCGGTGCTGATGAAGCGCGGATCAGGGATGAGGATGGAGTCGGCGCTGTTCAACGGGATTGAAAAACCGGAAGCCGGAAGCGACGGCGCATAGCCAACATCCATGAGCGGAACGATGCCCGAGCTGGTAGCGGCGAAGAGTTTTCCGTCACTCATCGTGGCGATGGCCACGCCGACGGCTGCAACGGAGCTGATACGGAGAAATTCGCGACGCGGGATCCCGGCGGATACAACTTTGGCTTTCATGCGGCTCTCCATATGGCGTTTTATCGGGAATGCCCCCTGAATCTGCGCGGGCTGAAGTCGGACTGGACGACGGCGATACTAGCACGGGTCCAACCGCGATGCGTGATCCGGGTCACGGGCAATCGGCGACGGCCGCCGCGGGGCCGTCCACCAATGCCGAGGCGCCGCCGTTCGCCGCCGCGAGCGCGGAACCGATCGAACTGCCCGGCGCGATGCCGAGAATCCGCAACATCGCTTGCGGCGACGCCGCGAGATGGATGACCGTTCCCGGCACGCTGCTGAAGCGATTCGCGGCGATGTCCGCGCAAACGCCGGCGTTGTCCGACGCGGCGACGTCGATCCAGGCGCGGTCGGAAGCCAGCGCCACGATCGTGTTGCCGCGCAGAGTGACCCGCGCATTGCCGCTCTGCTTCACGGCGACGGTCATGATGCCGTGGCCGAAATGCTGCAGCGAGGAATTGCGCGCGTCGATGGAAAGAAAACTCCCTTCCTCGGCCGCGGCGTCGATCGCCGAGCCGAGGTTGTCGTGAAGATCCCCGGTGCGGATCTCGACCTCGACCTTCGCCTTCCCGAACGAGCGCAGTTCCAGCAGATGCGGCGCTACCTCGGGGCGTCCAGTCGCGCTGAGCGTGCAGCTGTCGAGCACGATCTTTCCGTTGTTGAAACGCTGCTCGATCAACATCTCGCTGCCGGCGTTGTCGGCGAACGAGGAGCGGCTGAACGTAATCGTGCCGGCGGCCTCCTGCAGCAGCACGCCGCTTTCAAACGTCGCGTCGCCGGTCCGGTGCACGTCGAGACCTCCGAAGCGAACGTCGCGAATGTTGTTGGCGTTGATGCCCAGGGCGCTGCCGCCGTCGATGACGAAGTTCTCGAATGCGGAGTCGCTGATGTGCCGGAGGTACAAGGCGGCGCGGCAGACGGCGGTCGAATTCACGTCGAAGTTGCCGGCGCAGCGCACGCCGCGAACCGGCTTGTTCACGCCGCTGTCGGCGAGCGTGATGCCGGACATGCGAACGTGGTCGGCGTGATCGATGCGGATTCCGTTGCCCCGCGCATGAAGGATGGCGCCGCCGGTCCCAGTCTTTCCTTCGATGCCGCTGATCGTCACCGGCCCATGCACGCGGTCGAGGATGATGCCTTCGTCGAGCGTTCCGGGAGCAATGCCCTGCGCGGAAATCGATTCGAAGGAGAGATCGACGCCAGAGTCGTGGACTTCGAGTGCCGCGCCGTTCGCCGTGGTTACCGTCGACGCGCCGCCGATGACGACTTTCGCGGACTTGTCGATAACCACCCCGCGCCGCCGTCCGCGCACGTCGATCGTGTCCTCGAAAACGACTGCACTGCCGCGCTCGATGCGCGCGATCACGATCGCGTCGTCGAGCGCATCGCGAACGTGGAGCTTCGATCCGCGGCGGAATGTGACGGTGCCGGAGTGCCGGCCCTGTATCCGGATTGCTGCCGTGAACTCGCCGGAGATCGGCGTGCGATCGACGATGACGTCGCTGTAGCCGCCGTCGATGGCGATTCCCCCGCCGCCGTTCGCCGCCTCGATCGAGCCGCCGGAGACATTGACGTTGCCCTGCAGTCCCTGGAGGTAAATCGCGAAGCCGGCCAGTGATGTCTTGAAGTAGACGTTGCGGATGTTCAGTGTTCCGATCGCACCGCTCGACACGATCGCGCTCACTCCATCGGCGAGCAGCGTGCAGCCGGCGATGATGGTGTCGCCGCCGGCGACGATGGTCCCGCGGATCGACGGCCCGGGCCCCTGCATCGCCGGAACTCCCGCGCCTTCGAATTCAACGTGCATTTCGGTGCGCAGCGCGTCGAGGCCGAAGGCGGAGCCGATGAGCATCTGCCCCTTCTTCAGCGTGACGCTCTCGGCATATGGTTTATCGGACTCCGCGACATAGACGATCGTGCCGCTTTGAACGCCTTGGGCGATGGTGGCGAATGGACGTTCGCGCGTACCGTTCCCGCCTGCAGCGGCGCGGTTATCGACGAAGGCGAGAGGCGCTCCGGCAGCAGCGCCCGCGATCGCCAGCATCACGAGGACGAATGCGCTGCGGATCATCGCGGCCGAGGGGATCCCTGTTCGCGGCTGGCGATCATTTGCTTGACCAGCGCCTCGTCGACAGTAATGACGTGTGTGCCGGCATCGGCGGGATCGAACTCGAGTGCGCCGATGACGCGGCGGAAGGTTTCGCGAAGCGCGCGCGCGCCGAGACGCTTCTGGCGCGCGGCGTCCCAGGCGATGGCGATCAATGCTCCGCGCGTGATCTGCAGGTCGATACCGAACCGCTGAAAGTACGCGCGCGACGTCCTGAAGATCGAGGCCTCCGGCTCGACGAAGATGCGCGCGAGGTCGGACTCGCCGAGGTCGTTGAGCACGACGATCGATTCGAAACGAGAAACGAACTGCGGGGTCATGCCGTAGCGGAACAGGTCGTCGTACTTCAGGTAGTCCCGCAGATGAAACGGTAGCTCTTCGCGCACTTCCCCCGAGGCGGAGACGACCACGACCGGTTTCATCGGCGCGACGTCCTGGCCGATCGTGGCGCGGCGGAAGACCGCTTCGTACAACTCCTCCAACGCTCCGCCGGCGATGAAGAGGATCTTCGAGGAGTTGACGGCGAACATCATCCCGTTCGCTTCGAATTCGACGTTCTCATTCTCCATCAGCGTGAGCAACGCTTCCTGCGCCACGATGCCGCGCACGTTCGGCTCGCCGCTGACCTGCGCCCGGATCTTGTCGACTTCATCGATGAAAACGATCCCGTGCTCGACGGAACGGAGAAGATCCGACATCGGAGTGTTTGCGCCGAGGTGCGTGCGCGCGTTCGCAAAAAGCCTCCCCAGCACGGCCCGTCCATATCCCTGATGCTCCTCGGCGAGCACGTTCGCGTTGATGCGAATGACGTTCGCAGAATGACTGAGTTCCGCCCGGCTTGCCAGAAACTGTTCCACGGCGCGCATGAGCGTGGTCTTTCCCGAGCCCGAGTTGCCGATGAGCAGCATGTTCGGCGCGGGATGGCCGACCAGGTGCTTGACGATGGCGACGGAGAGCTCGCGGATGGCCTCATCCTGCCCGACGACCGTCTTGCTCAGCGCCTCAAAGACCTCGCGCGGACGAAGGGGAAAGGAGTCCATGGACGAGGCATTGTTGCCAATCGGCGCGCGGCTGTCCATTCAATCAGTGAGCCGCGGAAAGGCTGCGGCGGTCAGCCTGCGGATCAACGATTCGCGAAACTCCAGCAGATCCTCCTGCGACATCCCGTAGTCGGTAGCCTCGCTCGAGGAAACTGGAAAGCTCGAGAGAACCCAGGCAAGTTGACCGGCGGTAACGCCGGCGTCCTTTTGTGCTGCCAGCTGGAGTTCCTGAACGGCATCGAGACCTGCTTCTTCCAGCCGTGCCACATCGACGAGGTCACGCAGCTCTATTCGCGAGAGAAGCGCGCACAGCTTGTTCGCCATGATCTCGCGAGGTGAATCGACGACGATTCGTCCGATGGACATTTTTTCGAGGACTTGGGGCGATGCATCTTTCACCAGATCGACGACGACACTTTCCGAGGAACCCTGCAACAGGAACCGCCGGAAATCCGGCGAACGGCGCAAGGTCGTCATATCCAGCGCGAGACTTTCTGCAATCTGACCCAATGTGCGCTCTCCCTCGTCGATGACATCAGCTACGGTAAAGAAATCAAGATCGTGAGTAACGCGATGATGGAGGTGAAATCCCACCAAGGCCGCACCTCTTGTGAGGAAGAAGTCGTCGCGGCGATCGAAGAAACGCCTCAGAACCTGATCCTGAAGATCGGACAGCGCAGGCATTCAGCTCAGCAATCCCTGCTCTCGCCAACGCGCAAGGAGGAACTGCCAGAAATCCTTGCGCCGGCCAAGATGCCGTTCGAGCTGATCCCATCGACCGATGATTTCTTCGACGGTCGTGAAGAGCCAGACATCCTGTTCACGAGCCTCGCGCATGATCTTCCCCAACAATCTGATGCGATCCGCTTCGGAACGTTCGAGCCGTTGGCGAAGCTCGCGCATCGTCATCGGCTCATCCCACAGGAAATAAGGAATCGACTCTTCGCGAGAGAGATCCGGCGAAAGCGGAACTCCGGCAGCGGCGGTCGCGTCGTTCATGCCGCGATTATCGAACAAAGTGACCGCAACAGTCAGTTCTGCGCGACACCGCCACGATCGTAACGATCCTCTCGCGTCCAAACGCGTTCCGCGGAGACAGCGCGCCGTTTTCCTCGCTGCCGTTTCTTCGGACGAGCGGACGCTGCATCGAAGATCTCGAGCCTGCCCTCGATCGAGAGGTCGGGCCTGGTGTTCGCCGGGACCAAGCGAATTCCGTCCGCAGCTGACGACCACTCGATTTCGTCACCCGACTGGATGCCGCATCGCTGCGCAAGCGACTTGGGGATCGTCACCTGTAATTTGCTTGTGACCTTGGCCATGTCCTTACTCTAGCAAGGAGCATCTCCGTGATCAAGGAGGCGGGCGGTCGGTGATTTTCACCGGGTGTCGAATAGACTCGCGGTGATTTTCACCCGTGGGCAGTAATGCTCGTGCACCTTCATTCACATACTGGGACCGCAAACGCAGTCTTCAATCGATTGAGTCGGTAGAGCTCCGCCGTTGCGGCTTCGTCCAGGAATGTCTTGACCGGGATGTCGCGGCCGAAGGCGAGGCGCGCGTAGTCCGCGAGTGCAACTGGTGCGGTGGTGAGCGGGTCGTAAACCATGTCGCCGTCGCAGGCGACGTAGTGCGTCGTCCAGGTCGGCCCTTTCCGGCCGAGCAGGCGTATGGGCGTCAGAGGGCCATGGAAAACGCCGGCGGCGACTTGCCGCACGTCGCGAAGGCGGCCAATCCATGGCTTCTTCCCTTCGGCCTGCAGCAACTCAACCAGCCGGCAGGCGTGAATCACGCAATCGTCGGGATAACCGTGGTCGAGCCTCGCGGAAATCTCGCGGAGATAATCGACAGCAGTACGAGGCACGGCGAGATTTTAGTATCGTCGCTTCATGCCGCGTGACGAGACTCTTCGCCGCATCGTCGACTTCGTCGGCTCGATCGGCATCGAAGTCAACGAAGGCGTGATGACGCGCGAGACGCTCGTGCCAGGCATCGACATCGTCCGCGGGACGCTGCTGATCGATGAGACGGCGATGTGCAAGCCGGCGGACCTTCTCCATGAAGCGGCGCACATCGCGCTGACTGTTCCCGGACGCCGCAATGCGCTGGACGGAACCGCCGACACCTCGTCGGCCGAGGAGGTGTCGGCCATCGCCTGGACGTGGGCGGCGTCGCGGCATCTCGACATCGATCCAGCCGAGACCTTTCACGCGGACGTCATCAGCGGCAACGGTCCAACGCTCCTTGAAAACTTTCTGGAACGACGTTATGTCGGCGTACCGATGCTTCAGTACTGGGGACTGACCGTCGAACCGAAGAATGCTGTCGGGAGAGGCACAGACCCGTATCCACACATGCAGCGCTGGCTCCGGGGATGAGACCAACGTTTTCCGCAGATACGGATAGAACACTCTCCATCTTCGGAGTATGATTCGCGAACCTCGGCAAGAGGTTCCCAACCAAGTCCACGGTTCGTTCAGCCCAAGCGAATGAAAGGGGTCTCAATGGCTCACAGCGTGACGTCGCGACTGCTCGTATTTTTCCTGTTGGTTCTGCTGCTCATTGCTGCGCTTCCGGCAGCGGCCGACGTCACCGTCGGCGGCACCGTCAACTTCTCGTCTCTCGACGGGTCGGCGCAGGACGACGATCACATCGTCAATGGTGTGTTCACCGTCAACGGCAATCTGACGGTTCAGGGAACCATCAATTGCAATGACAGCGGAGCGGCATCGGCCAGCGCGTGCTCGATGCGGTTCGCCGTCAGCGGCGACGTCACGATGCTGCCGGGCAGCGGCATCTTCGCCGAAAACCGCAGCGGCTCCGGCAACGGCGGCAACATCATCATCGATGCCGGCGGCAACTTCACGATGCAGAGTCCGATCGGACTTCAGAGCGGCGCGAAGATCTCATCGGCGCGCACCAGCTCAGGCGGCACGAACGATCACGCGGGGGACATCACCATCTCGGCTGGCGGCGCGACGAACCTGCAGGCAGGCTCGCACATTTCGGCAGCCGCGAATAACGGATCGGCCGGTGCGATCACGGTGAACGGAGCCGGCATCATTACAGTGGCCGGGATTATCAGCGCCGGCGGTTCCGATACCGTCAACGCGACGAAATACACGGGCGCTGTTTTCTCCGGCTCGCCGACGGCCGGCGGCTCGATCCGCATCACGTCGAGCAGTCACACGCAGCCGGCTCTCGTCGTCACCGGCGACGCCGTGATCGCATCCGAGGGTGGCAGCAGCACGGGCAGC
>DATART010000208.1:0-6036 GCA_036264035.1 Thermoanaerobaculia bacterium
ACCTCACAGTTCATCGCCATCGACACCGACTCGCACGCCACGAATCTGGCCATCTCCGTCGATGACGACGAGAAGGAGCGCAGCAGCGAGAAGACGCAGATCCTCTCGACGCTGGCGCTGGAGTTTCTGGCGGATCGTCCGATGAGTGAGCTGTTCGACTTCATCCTCGACCGCGTTGTCTTTCTTCTGCAGCCCACGCGTGCGGCGATCGCGCTTCTCGGAGACGACCGCGTCTCGTTCGCCAATGTGAAGCTGCGCCGCCACGACGCGACGGAATCGAACGATCTCGCCATCAGCCGCACGCTGCTGCGCGAGGTCGTCGACGGGCGCAAAGTCGTTTCGTACTTCGACACGGACCAGAACGATAAGTTCGCCCGCGCGCAATCGATCATCGCGCAGCGAATCCGTTCCGCCGTCTGCGCGCCGCTCCTCGTCGCCGACGCGGTCCTCGGCGTTCTATACATCGACTACACCTCGGCGCGCGGAGTCGTGGCCGAGGACGACGTGCGCCTGCTGGCGCAGATCGCGCGCTTCGCCGCCGTCACGCTCGAGCGCACGCGTCTGCGCGAGGAGGCGTTCGCGAAGGCAAAGATCGACGAAGAGCTCCGCACCGCCTACACGATTCAGCGCCGGCTGCTGCCGGCCGCGCTGCCCGAAATCGACGGCTATCGTTTCGCCGGCGCGAACCGCCCATGCAAAACCGTCAGCGGCGACTATTACGACGTCGTCGTCCGGCCCGACGGGCGCATCTACTTCGTGATCGCCGACGTCAGCGGAAAAGGGATCACCGCCGCGCTGGTGATGTCGAGTGTTGCCACGGCATTCGCGATCTTTACACGGCACGATCCCACGCCCGCCGATCTCCTGCGCGACATCAATGAAACGCTGGCGCCGAAGACGTCGCCGTCGAAATTCGTGACGATGGTGGCGGGAGTGCTCGATCCGGCAACGGGCATCGTGTCGTTCGCAAACGCCGGCCATGTGTCGCCGCTGGTGGTTTCGAAAGACGGCGTCGAAGCGATGTCGTCGACCGACATCGTGGTCGGCATCCTCCCGAACGCGCAGTACCGCAACCAGTCGCTCACGCTCGCTTCCGGCGACTCGCTCGTCCTCTTCACAGACGGCGTCACCGAGGCCGAGAACATCGCCGAGGAGCAACTCGGACTCGATCCCGTCTGCGAAATGCTCCGCACGATGCACGGCCGCGAAGCGCGCGCAATCCTCGACACGATCGACACACACGTCCACGAGTTCATCGGCGAAGTGCCGAACGGCGACGACGTAACGATGCTCGCGATGACGCGCCTGTCGTCCTGAGACGCTGTGAGGAAATCAAGGATGTGCCCGCCGGTCGGTTGCGCGCGAAGGCGCGCTCGACAATCCAGCCCCACGCTCGGCGTGGGGCTGGGTACGCGCGCAAGGATTCGGCGGCCGCGGAGGCGGCCGCCACGATGTCGCGCCGCGCAAGCGTTTCCAGTTGCCGCCTCCGCGGTCACCGACCTCCTTCGTGATCGATTTCCCCCGCGCCGAGCGGCGGGGCTCCATTGCCGAGCGCGCCTTCGCGCGCAACCGAACCGACGCTGGTAGTACCACAATCAGAAAACCGTGTTACGCGACCGTGCGAGCGTGCATACCCGATGCGTCGCACTGCGGCTATGCCGCGCCGCACTGCGGCTATGCCGCGCCGCACTTGCGGCTATGCCGCGCCGCACTTGCGGCTATGCCCGCCGCACTTGCGGCTATGCCCGCCGCACTTGCGGCTATGCCGCGCCGCACTTGCGGCTATGCCGCGCCGCACTGCGGCTATGCCGCGCCGCACTTGCGGCTATGCCCGACGCACTGCGACTATGCCGCGACGCACTGCGGCTATGGCGCGCCGCACTTGCGGCTATGCCGCGCCGCACTGTTGCGCTGCCGCGCACTGCCGGCGCGCTCCCGCGGCCTGCTGCGGCGGCTCCGATGACCGCCCGCCCTTACAATGCGCCGTGCCTTTCCACTTCCGGCTGGCGGCGGTTCCCTGGGCCGCGATGTGTCTGCTGCTCGTGGTGCTCGCGGGCGTCATCCTGCAGCGGCAGCGCGCGTCGCGGGTGGCGCGGCTGTTCTGCCTGATGTTGTTCCTGGTAGCCGGCTGGTTTCTCGGATTCGCGGCGATGTTTTCGACGTCCTCGCCGACGCTCGCTGCGATGTTCGGACGGCTTGCCATTGCTTCGGTCGCGTTTTTGCCCGCGGCCGTTTACGACTTCACCGCGACTTCGATCCGCAGCTACGTCCGTCATCGCTCGATCGTTCTGATCGCGTGGTTTGCCGCGACGCTCTTCGCGTTTCTCGTCCTGGCCACGGACTTCGTCATCGCCGGGACGCGGCAGTTTTCGTGGGGCGGCTATCCGCGCGCCGGCCCCGGCGGCGCACTCTTCCTCATCTATTTCTTCGTCGTGCTGGCGTTGCAGATGTTCGAGTACGCGGTCGAATACCGGCACACGGCCGACGAGGTACGCCGGCGGCGCATCCTCAATCTGATGGCCAGTTTCGCGATCGTCTACCTGTCGGCCGTCGACTTCGTGCCGATGTTCGGCGTCGATCACCGGCCGCTCGGCTACGTTCCGGTCTTCGCGTTCGTGCTCTTCGCGTGGCGATCGATTCGCAGCCATCGGTTCCAGGCCATCACCGCGGCGCGCGCGGCGAGCGAGATCCTCGACACGATGGCGGACGCGCTGTTCGTCATCGATGCCGAGGCCCGGGTGCGCGTCATCAACGATTCAGTGCACACGCTCTTCGGCTACACGGAGTCCGAGATCCTCGGCAAGACCATCGACACGCTCGAATATGTCGATCTCGAGGCCAGCATCTCGCGGACTCTGCGCGACATGCTTCGGCGCGCGCCGATCCGCGACGAAGAGCGCGTCTTTCGCAGGAACGGCGGCGAGCGGATCGACGTCAGCATTTCCGTTTCGCCGCTGCACGAGCGCGACATGGAAGGCGGCGCGGTGCTCATCGCGCGCGACATTCGCGGCCGCAAGCGCGCCGAGGAAGAGTTGCGCGCCTTCACCGTCAAATTGCAGCAGAGCAATCGCGAGCTCGAAGACTTCGCGTACGTCGCCTCGCACGATCTGCAGGAGCCACTGCGAAAAATTCAAGCGTTCGGGGACAGACTCAAAGTGCGGTACGCCGAGGCCTTGACGAACGAAGGCATCGATTACCTCAGCCGGATGCAGAGCGCGGCCGGACGGATGCAGTCGCTGATCAACGACCTGTTGGTTTTTTCGCGCGTCACGACCAAAGCAGCTCCGTTCGCGCCGGTCGACCTCGGCAGCATTGCGCGGGAGGTCGTCCACGATCTGGAAGTCCGCATTCATCAGAGCGGCGGCGAGGTCGTCATCGGCGACTTGCCGACGATCGACGCCGATGCGGTGCAGATGCGTCAGCTCATTCAGAATCTCGTAGGGAATGGACTCAAGTTCCACAAGCCGGAAGTGCCGCCGCGCGTGGAGGTGTCCGGAAATGCGAATGGAAACGCGCAGATCGTCGTGTCCGACAACGGCATCGGCTTCGACGAAAAATACGCGGACCGCATCTTCACGATGTTCGAGCGCCTGCACGGCCGCGGCGCGTACGAAGGGACCGGCATCGGCCTGGCGATCTGCCGCAAAATAGCGCAGCGCCACGGCGGCGACATTCGCGCATACAGTTCGCCGGGCGAAGGGGCGCGGTTTGTTGTTACGCTGCCGGTGAAGCACAGTGGACTAGTCGATTAATGGATTAGTGGATTAGGAAATCCTCGAATCCGTAACCCCGATTCTTCTGATCCACTGATCTACGAATCCACTAATCTACTAACCATATGGCCGCACACGCAAAACCGATCGTCATCCTTCTCGCTGATGACGATGAAGAAGACCGCATGCTGACCTCGGACGCCCTC
Source organism: Thermoanaerobaculia bacterium (assembly GCA_036264035.1). Taxonomy (GTDB): domain Bacteria; phylum Acidobacteriota; class Thermoanaerobaculia; order Gp7-AA8; family Gp7-AA8; genus JADGNZ01. Next base: position 3,920 of record DATART010000208.1, read on the forward strand.
GAGGAGAGCCGCGTCGTGAACGACCTGCGCTTCGTCGAGGATGGCGAGGAGCTGCTCGACTACCTTTACCAGCGAGGCCGCTATGCCGATCCTGATTCCGCGCCGTCGCCGGGATTGATTTTGCTCGATCTCAACATGCCGAAGAAGGACGGCCGCGAAGCGCTGCGCGAGATCAAGGCCGATCCGAACCTCCGCCGGATTCCGGTCATCGTCCTGACGACCTCGAAAGCCGAGGAGGACATCTATCGCACGTACGACCTCGGCGCGAACTCGTTCATCACCAAGCCGGTGCACTTCAACGCGCTCGTCGACGTGATGAAAGAGATCGGACGCTACTGGATCGAAATCGTCGAACTTCCGCCGGGAGCACCGCACCGTTGATCGACGCTCGGGAGATCCGGGTGTTGTTGATCGAAGACGACGAAGACGATTACGTCCTGACGCGCGATCTTCTGTCCGACAGCCGCCGCACCCGTTTCCTGCTCGACTGGGTTTCGTCCTTCGACGATGCACTCGGCGCGATCGGCAATGGTCAACATGATGTCTATCTCGTCGACTACCGCCTCGGCGAGCACGACGGACTGGAAGTTCTGCGCGAGGCGCGCGTGGCGGGGTGCCTTCGTCCCATCATCCTGCTCACCGGGCAGGGCGACGGGGAAGTAGACATCGCGGCGATGAAGGCCGGAGCTGCTGACTATTTAGTCAAAGGGCAGATCGACGCGCAAATCCTGGAGCGCTCGATCCGCTACTCGCTCGAACAGAACCGGACGCTCGAAGCGCTGCGCGAAAGTGAGGAACGCTACGCCCTGTCCGCCCGCGGCGCGAACGACGGCCTGTGGGTTTGGGACCTCGGCGGCGGAAAGGTTTACTACTCCGATCGCTGGAAAGAGATGCTCGGCTTTTCGAAGGACGAGATCGGCGACTCACCCGAGGAGTGGTTTTCGCGCGTGCATCCGGATGATGTGGCCATGCTTCGCGCCGACCTCGACGCGCATCGCCACGGCGCGACGCCGAGCGTCGAACACGAGCATCGCATGCGCACGAAGAGCGGCGACTATCGCTGGATGCTCGCGCGTGGCGTGGCAGTGCGCGATGCCGCCGGCGATGCCACGCGCGTCGCGGGATCGCAGACCGACATCACCGAACGGAAGCTGGCCATCGAGCGGCTCACGCACGATGCGTTTCATGACGCGCTGACCGGTCTGCCGAACCGCGCGTTGTTCATGGATCGCCTCGGCGGTCTGATGGAACGCACGCGCCGCCGCGGCGGGCATCAGTTCGCCGTCCTCTTCCTCGATCTCGATCGCTTCAAAGTCGTCAACGACAGCCTCGGCCACGCGCTCGGCGACATGCTTCTCATCGGCGTCGGCGAGCGGCTGCGCGGAGCGTTGCGCGCGACCGATACGGTGGCGCGGCTCGGCGGCGACGAGTTCACGATCGTCCTCGAAATCAACCACCTTGCGGACGCCGTGCGCATGGCCGAGCGTATTCAGGACGAGCTGCGCGTGCCGTTTCATGTCGGCGAACACGAGATCTTCACCACGGCCAGCATCGGCATCGCCCTCAGCGCGACCGGCTACGAACGGCCGCACGACGTGCTGCGCGATGCCGACATCGCCATGTACCGCGCCAAATCGCGCGGCCGCGGCATTCACGAAGTTTTCGACAAAACGATGCACGAGCGCGCCGTCAAGCTGTTGAGTTTCGAGACCGAGCTGCGGCGCTCGATCGAACGCGGCGAGCTCCGTGTGCACTACCAGCCGATCGTGTCGTTGGAGTCGGCGAAGGTGATGGGTTTCGAAGCGCTTCTCCGCTGGCAACGCGGCGACGAGCTCGTGGCGGCCGATGAAATCGTCCCGATCGCCGAGGAAACGGGATTGATCCTGCCAATCGGCCAATGGGTCCTGCGCGAGTCGTTGCGGCAACTCGCCGAGTGGCCGGAAGCGCTGCACATGCACGTCAACCTCTCCGCGAAACAGTTCCTGCAGCCGAACCTTCTGGAGCAGGTCGCCGGCGCTCTGTCGGAGAGCGGCGTCAAGGCGGAGCGGCTGCATCTCGAAGTGACCGAGAGCGTCGTCATCGACAATCCCGAGGCCGCCGCGAAACAGCTGGAGGAG
>DATART010000218.1:0-5590 GCA_036264035.1 Thermoanaerobaculia bacterium
GTGGGAGCGTTACAACTATCTCTACTCGAAAGAAGAGCTGCAGCCGTGGGTCGACCGGATCCAGACGATGGCGTCGGCGAAGGAAACCTACGTCGTCACGAACAATCACTTCCGCGGACAAGCGATCGTGAACGCCGTCGAGCTCGAAGAGTCCCTCGGCATGGACGCGAAGATGCCGCCGCAGCTGAAGGAAGCGTACCCGGGTCGGGCGTGAGCTACGGCCTCGATTATCCTTGCGCAGGACAATTGCAATGACGACTCATCCCGAATCCTCCAACACCTCAGAGCAAGAGGACCAAACGTACGACGACTCCCAACCGCCGCTCTGGCAAAGGATCGTCGACCTCGGCGCGAGTTTGCCGCCTGAAGTATGGGATAGGTTTCCGACCGATTTCGCCTCCAATCTGGACCATTACCTTTACGGCAGCGACGAATGACGAGAGTCTTCGCGGACGCCGGAGGGACCCGAAGATGCCGCCGCAGTTAGGAGACGTATCCCGAGCGGGCGTGACTGTCATCCAGAGCCGCCGGAGGCGTTGGAGCGCGAAGCGCGGAACGCCGTAGGACGGCGAAGATCCCCGGCTGGTAACCGCGGAAGGGCGGGCGGCGACCGTAGCCACCTCCCGTCCCGGGTTAGCAGCCGGGGATCCTTCGTCGTCCTACGCTGCTCCGGCTTCCGCCTCCGCAGCTCCGGCGACTCTGGATGACCTCGTCTACCGCGCCACGTAGTTCGCCGACGGGAGCAGCGCGCGCGAAAGGTTCACGTGTCCCGCCAGCGTTTCCGCGGGTTCGTCGTTGATCAGGATGCGCACGCGCTTCGCTTCGGGGAAGTTCGTGGTGACGGTCTGGACGACGGAGTAGACGGCCATCAGTTCTTCGTGGCTGCCAGTGCCCCAGCCCTGCGCGAGCGTGGGGCCGCCGAGGTCGATGAAGGCGGTGCCGTCGGGGAGGAGGAAGGTGGCGCGGACGACGGTATCGCGCGGAAAAATGTGCGGGACGCCGGCGTTCGACGATCCGTTGAGCAGCTCGCGCGCGACCTTCGACAACGCGCCGGCGGGGTTCTCGGGCAGCGCCACGTTGCGCACTTCGCGGACCAGCAGCATCTCCGGTCCCTCGTAGAACAACGTCACCGGACGGACGGTTACTTTGTTCTCCACATTGAGATTCTGCGAAAGAGGTTTCTTCTTGCAGCCGCTGGCGGCGATGAGAATCGCCAGCGACAGCACTACCGCGCGGCGCACTACGTTCCCGTCCTCGTAGCCGGCTTCGTGGTGGTCGTCGTCGACGTCGCGGGCGAGGTCGCCGTCGGTGCGGTAGTCGTCGGCGCCGCGGGCGGCGGCTGGACGATCCCGATGCGCGTTTCGTAGTCGGTCTTGTAGCGCTCGACCGCGGTCGTCAATGCGTCGACGACCGTCTTCTGGAATGCCTCCGATTTGATCTTCGACTCTTCGTCGGGATTGGTAATGAACGCGACTTCGACGAGCGCCGCGGGCATCGTCGCGCCGACCAGCACTTTAAACGGCGCCTGCTTCACGCCGCGGCTTTGAATGCCGGTGATGCGGTTCATCTCTTCCTGCACCGCTTGCGCGAGGCGGCTCGACTCGTTGAGGTACTCCTGCTGCGCGAGATCCCACAGCATCAGCTTCAGATCGCTCGCGGCAGCGGGAGCGGCTGTGTTCTTCGAGGCATTTTCCAGCTCCGCGGCTTTCTCGGCGAGTTTGTCGGAGGCATCGAGCGAGAGGAAGTAGGTCTCCGCGCCGTGGGCGCCTTTGACGATGGCCGCGTTCATGTGGATCGATAGAAAAAGATCGGCGTGGTACTGGTTCGCGATGGCGGTGCGCTGATCGAGCGGCACGACCGTATCGTCATTGCGCGTGAGGACGACGCGCGTCTTCAGCTTTGCTTCGAGCGCGGCGGCGAGGCGCTGGCAGAGCGCGAGCGTCGCATCCTTCTCCATCAGGCCGCCCGGACCGATCGCGCCGACTTCCTTTCCGCCGTGACCGGGATCGATCACGATCGTGTGAATGCCGGGCGACTCCACCGGCCGCGTCGAGTTCACCGGCTGCGGCGTTCCCGGCGCGACGGCGGCGCCTTTGCGCAGATCGAGCACGACGCGAAACGGATTCTCGAGACGGTAGGCATCGGCGACGACGTCGGGCGCGGTCAACTGAATGCGCAGGTCGTTTCCGATGAACGAGGTCTTCGCGACATTCGGATCGTCGTGCGCCTGCTCCACGTACGGCGCGCGAATGGCGGTTTTGAAACGGACCGTGTACGCGCCCGGCTCTTTGACGATGGTGTAGTCCGCGGGCGCGGTGAGCGTCAGGACGACTTTCGAGATGCCCTGAACATTGGCAACGGAGACCGTCACGCCGGCAGCGGTGGTCTGTGCCGGATGAACCTGCAGGATTTTTCCCGCCGCGTCCCACGTAGCATCGAGGCCCGACGCGCGGATGAGAAATCCCTGGAAGAACTGCCACGGCACGAACGGGCGGTTGTCGATCGTCACCGGCGCGACCGGCATCTCGATCAGATCGTCCTTCACGACGCCGAAGCGGCTGTCGGTTCCGAACGCGGCCACGCTGTTGTTCAACGACGCTTTGAAACCATTGCCGTCGTGGGTGACCGATCCGCCGAGTGCGGCGATCACTTCATCGGCGGCGAAATACGTTTGGTTGTTCTGATGCGCGATGGTGATCGGCTTGTCGCCGTTCGCCGTGCGCAGCGTGGCCTGGTTGGCGGGATTCGGAGGAACCGGCGTCGGCGCCTGGGCCAGAAGGAGAACCGCTGATGCGAACGCGATCGCCAGGAGGGAGAGAGAACGAGATATTGATGACGTCATGGAGACCGCGGGATTATCGCACGGAGGATTCGACGGGCCCGGGCGCTCGGAGCTTCCCCTTGCGCGCGCACGTGTGTTTCGATGTGGTCCTCGCCGAGGAGGATTTCGCGCGTGCGGAGGTAGCCGATGCGCGCCAGAACGTCGAGCACGTCCCAACGCCGCTCCGTGAAACGGAACGGCAGCCGGTGACGGGGTCGAATGACGACCACGCGCGGATCGGTGACCACGTGATCGTAGTCGCCTTTTCGCTTGAACAATCCGCCTTCCGACTCTCCTTTCTGCGTGACCACGACTACCGCGTCGCAACCTTCGGCCAGCGCTTTTTCGTACGGCGCGTTGTCGGAAACCCCGCCGTCGCCGTACATCTCGCCATCGATCACCGGGCGATGCGTGTAGAAGGGCGGAAGGTAGTTCGTGGCGAGGAGGAGTTGGAGCGGATCGTCGACGTCGCGCGCGTCGAAGATGACATTCGCGCCGTCGCGGAAGCGCGTCACGGAGACGAAGAGCGGCAGCGCGTCCGGCTGCTTGAAACGATCGCGTCCGATGAAGCGCTCGAAGGTGCGCCGATGCATTTCGCGAAACCGCCACGGCGAGTGATCGACGAGCAGATTGCGCAGGTCGATGTGCGGCATGCGCATGAAGGAGCGCCAGTAGTAGCGGATCCGTGATTCGCAGCGCGCCGCGACCAGCGCCGCGTTCCACGCGCCGGCGGAAACGCCGACGGCCAACGCGGGACGGACGCCCAATTCGGCGAGCGCTTCGATGACGCCGATCTGGAAGGCGCAGCGGGAGGAGCCGCCGGAGAACACGTAGCCGACGCGCTTGGCGTTGCGCAGCAAAGCGAGAGGATGCAACGCGTTCAGTCTATGCTTTTGCGGTGAACGCAAAGCGCTGCATCGTCATCCTCGCCATTCTCGCCGCCGCGTGCGGCGGACCGTCGGAGCCGCAGGGTCCGCACGTGCACAAAGATCCGATCAGCGTGCGCGGCTGGATCGTCGATGTCGAAACCGGTCCGATTACGTCCTACCACACCGTCGAGACAGAGGCGGCCCGCAAGCGCGAACTGTTCCGCGGCACGAACGTCTGGGTCGAGAACGCGCCGTATGTTTCGGGCGGCGTCGCGGAGACGGGATCGTTTCTCCTGCTCGATGTGCCGCCGGGCGACGTCACGATCACGTTCTCCGCGCCGGGCGTTCCGGTGTCGCGTCTGGTGCTGAAACACATCCCCGCCAACGCCGACGTCTTCATCCCGGCGATGCTGATCAAGAAGGACGCCGTGTCGCTGCTCGATCCGAAGAGCGCGAAGGTGCGGGTGGCGGCGCAGATCGACAAGGCAGTGCCGACCGGGGCGTTCGCGAATGTAGGAGATCAGCGGATTCCGGTCGTTTCGACGCCGATCCGCGAAATGATCGATCGCCTCGATTATCCGAATCCGCCGGCGTCATACGCACCGTTGGCGACGGTCAAGTAATCGGCCGCCGGCGCGCGCGGGCGATCAACGCGTCGATCGAGAAAAGGCCGGGGCCGAAGGCGAGAACGATCAGCGCCGTGAGGAGGTAGAGGAAAGGAGCGGCGTTCGTGAACGCGTCCTGGTCCTTGAAGAAACCTTTGACGGCGTCGAGGTCGGCGGTCAGATACGCGACGATGAAGTTGATGACCAGCGGGATGCAGATCAGCCGCGACGCCAGTCCGAGGAGCAGCAACAAACCGCCGATACACTCGAGCGACGCCACGAAATACGCGTTTGCGGCCGGCATCGGAATGTGCAGGTGCGTGAGGAAATCGATGAAGCGGTCGATGTTCTCCAGTTTCCCTTTGCCCGTCTGAAACAGTCCCCAGCCAAAGATGAGGCGGAGCGCCAGCAAGAGCGGATTGCGAAGCCTGTCGAAGATGCGCGTCGTTGCCAGGTCGTACCAGCGATCCAGTTTGGCGATCATCGTTTTCCTTTACTCGACCTCGATTGCCGTGAAGAGACCCGCGGCACTCCAATCGCGGAACCACGAAAAGAGCTCGGACTGCTCTGGGAAACGGCGGAAGCGGCGATTGAATGTTTCGATCGCGTTTCCGATCGTCTCGCGCGCCGCCAGCGATTCGAGAAAAACGTACGCCTCGCGCGTGAGCGGCATGCGGTAGACGCCGTAATCGCGGCGGTGAATGGCCACCCACGTCTTCTGCCGGCGCGGTTTCGTCGGACGCTCATCGCGAAATGCCTGGAACGCTTCGTTCGCGTCGTAGTCGAGCGCGAGCAGACGCAGCGCGGGAATCGGAATGATGCGCGCGTCCGCGACCTCCTCGGGCGCAATCGACGCGATCGCATCCGCTGGAAGCGGCTCAGCCTCGGCTTCATCGAAGACATGCGTCATCGCCAGTTCGAGTTTCGCGAGGTCGCGCAGAAATGCGCGCCGCTTCATCGACGATGACGCGATGTACTCCGGCAGCGAATCGCCCAGACGGTTGAACGTGTAACTGCGCGACGGAAACTGCTGCACGTAGCCACGAACGAGGTGCTCGAACGCATGCTCGCCGAGGAACGTTGCGAGCGCGGCGTAATCGACCGTGAGCGCCTCGATCATCCGCAGCATGTACATGCCGTGGTAGATGCCGATGCGCTGAATCGGCTGCAGCGACTGCGACGGCAGGATGACGTCGTCGACCGCGATTTCGGCCGCTTCCGCCGCGTCGTACACATCGGAAGGGTGCGTAACGACCGCCTGCATCCACTCCTGCAGCGGCGCGAGCGCGACGTCA
>DATART010000225.1:0-12185 GCA_036264035.1 Thermoanaerobaculia bacterium
CAATGATCCAACACGCCGAAAAAGTGCAGACTTGCGCGTGCTCCAGCATCAAAGTCAGTTCGCCAGCATCGTCAGGGGCGAAACCGGCCATCCAAACGCAAATTCATCGGTCGTCGCCCGAACGGTGAGAAATGCGGGCTAACAGCCTCACAATAACTTCTCCACGATGACCACGTCCCGCCACTCGCCGTCGAGCTTCCCGTGCTGTTCGTACACGCCCACCTCGCGAAATCCGAGCGCACGCAGTAGCCCGCGGCTGGCGTCGTTCTCGACGAAGACGCGCGAAACCAGCTTCCAGAAGCCCGCATCGCGCGCGGCGGTGAAGAGCGCTTCCATCGCCATTCGGCCGGCGCCGCGTCCGCGCGCGGCGCGGGCGGCGTAGACGGAGAACTCGGCGATGCCGGCGTAGCAATCGCGCGGACGATATGTAGACGTCGCGGCGAAGGCGATGACTTCGCCGTCGTCGCCCTCAACGACGACGACCGGATGCCGTCCGTCGAACCACCGCACCACGTCGTCCGCGGTGCGGTGGCGCGTCTCGAACGTGGCCACCCGGTCGTCGATCCCCTCGTTGTAAATGCGCGCGATCGCCGCGGCGTCGTGCGCCGCGGCTTCCCGCGTTTTCATTTTCCCGTCAGTTCCCTTGCCAGCCCCGGCACGCTGTAGACCTTCTTCAGCGCGTCGAGGATTCCGGCCGAATGCACGGCCACGGCGCGGCCCACGCGGTCATCGAACTGGTAGTCCCACGGCAGCGACTGGATGTTGCCGTCGAAGATGATGCCGACGAATTCGTTGTTGCGGTTCACCACCGGGCTGCCGGAGTTGCCGCCGATGATGTCGGCGGTCATGACGAAGTCGAACGGCGTCTTGTCGTTGTCGAGCACGGACTTCTTCGAGATCCATGACGACGGCAGCTTGAACTCGCCTTCATTGCCATGCTCGGCGGCGTGCTCGAACGTGCCGCCGATCTCGGTGGCCCACGGAACGTTCGTGCCGTTCTCCACGAACCCCTTCACCGTTCCGTACGAAAGGCGCAGCGTGAACGTGGCGTCGGGATACGTATCGCCGCCGCTGGTCTTGAACTGCGCGTTGGCGATCTTCGCGTACGACTGGCGCAGCGGCTCGGCGATGTTGTTGTCGTACTGCGTGCGCAGCTCGCGGGCGCGGGCGTCGACCATGCGCGCCACCTGGATCATCGGATCGTTCGAAGCGTCGACGGCGGCCTTGCCGCCTTCGCCGAGGGCCTTGCGCGCCGCGACGTCCTTGAGCTTCGTGCCGTGCACCAGTTCCGCGGCGCGCTCCTGCGGCGATTTGCCGGCCAGCACCTGCTGCACGAGCGGATCGGTCGGCGCGACTTCCAGCCAGTTCGACAGCGAATCGGCCAGCGTGACGATTTCCAGATCGTCGTAAATCGGAGCTTCTGAATACAGGTCCTGCTTGAGCGACGGCAGATTGGATTCGCGATACTCGCGCAGCCGTTCGCCGTTCGGCTTCGTCGATTCCTCGGCGAGGCGGAGCAACGCCTTCGCCTTCTGGAAAAGCGCGCTGTTGAACGCGAGGCCGCCTTCGATGAAGCGGTACTCGAGATAGATCGGACGATACGTGTTGATGGCGGCGTCGACGTTCTGCCAGGCATCACCGTACGCGGTGTTGAGTTGCGCGTCGGACGTTACCTTCTGCCGGAACGCCGCTTCGCTGTCCGCTTTTGCCTTCAGCACAGCCGGATCCTGCAATCCGGCGATGCGCCCGATGTACGCCTTGCGCGAGTTCTTCACGCCGAAAAGCTCGTCGTGCGCGCGGCGGTCGTTTTCGAGGCTGCGCTGCGCGTAGTTGGTGAGCAGCACCTCGCGGCGGCGGAGAAGGTTGAGCGTGAAGGGATAGGCGACGTCGCGATAGAACTGCAGATGCGTCATCGTGTTCAGGCGGCTCGTCGATCCCGGATGGCCGGAGACGAAGACGAGATCGCCGTCCTTCGCGCCGGTCTCGCTCCACTTCAGATAATCGGACGGATGCACCGGCTTGCCGTTCTCATACGCGCGGAAGAAACAGACGTCGAGGTCGTAGCGCGGATACTCGAAGTTGTCCGGATCGCCGCCGAAGAACGCAATGGCCACCTCGGGTGCGAAGACGAGCCGCACGTCGGTGTAGACCTTGTAGCGATAGAGGTGGTACTCGCCGCCCTGGAAGAGCGTGACGACGTCGCTGCGAAGTCCGGTCGCCTTCACCGACTCCTGCTCGATCGTGCTCATCACGCCACGCCGCGCCGCCTGCGCGGCCGCGGTCGTCATGCCGGGAGTGACGGCGGCGTTGACCTTCGCGGTGACGTCCTCGATCGACTGCAGCACATTCAACTCGAGGTCGACGCACTTGACCTCGTCGGCCTGCGTTTTGGCGTAGTAGCCGGTGGTGACGTAGTCATGATCCTTGGTGGAGATCTTGGCCAGGCAATCGAGCCCGACGTGATGGTTCGTCAGCGCCAGCCCGTCGGCCGACACGAACGATCCCGATCCGCCGCTGTTGAACCGAATCGACGACTTCTGTAGATGATCGAGCCACGCCCTGGTCGGCTCGAAGCCGTACCGCTGCTTGAAAATCGCGTTCGGAGTCCGGTTGAAAAGCCACATCCCCTCGTCGGCCACGAGCGGCAGCGCGAGGGTAAGTACGAGGAATGCGAGGAAGGACTTACGCATCAAAATTACCTCCAGTTCGTTTGCGAGGCGGATTCTATGCACAAACTGGGCAGACGGTTTTCACGCGGAGACGCGGAGGACGCGGAGGGTTTCATTCACACAAGCATCTGTGTAGAATGGCACACATGGCAACGAATCTCGCAATCGATGACGGCCTGCTGAACGAAGCTCAAAAGATCGGCGGGCTTGGGACGAAGAAGGCGACAGTTACCGAGGCGCTTCAGGAGTACATCCAGCGCCGGAAGCAAAAGATGATCGTCGAGCTATTCGGCACCATAGACTACGACCCGAAGTACAACTACAAAAAACAACGCCGCAAGAAATGAAGATTCTCGTGGATTCTCCGGTGTGGTCGCTCGCACTGCGCCGAATGGCTCGGCCGGAAAATGCCTCGCTGAAGTCGGAGCTTGCATCCCTGATCGACGACGGACGGATCGCAATGATCGGCCCGATCCGCCAGGAGGTTCTCTCAGGGATCCGGGAGCAAGCGCACTTCGATCGCTTGCGCAGCTGTTTGAGCGGGTTCCCGGACACGGAGATCTTGTCGGATGACTACGACGAAGCAGCTTCGTTCTATAACCGCTGTCGAGAAAAAGGCATCCAGGGTTCCAACACGGATTTTCTAATCTGCGCGGTTGCGGTGCGACAAGGATTTCCGATCTTTACGCTCGACAACGACTTCTCGCACTTTGCCAGAATCCTGCCGATCGTGCTCTACGACCGTTAAGGGATCACCGCCAATTCGCGACGACCGTCACCGGCGACGGATCCGCCTCCCCTCCGTTCGCGATCACGCGTCCGTCCGACGCGAGGTCGTAGTCGGATGAGGAGACAGGATTGACGTCGAGGCGGTAGCGCGGACGGGTGGCGGTGATGGCGAACGTCGTCGCGGTCTGGACGTCCACTTCGGTCAGTGTGTTGTCGGCGGTCAGGTAGTCGAGGTGCGCGCCGTCAGGGGACCAGCGGGAGGAGTGGCCGCCGGTGGTCGTGACCTGCCACTTGCCGCCGGTGCTGAGGAAGGGGACCACGTAGATTTCGTCGCGGCCGCTTTCGTTTGATGTGTAGGCGAGCCAGCGGCCGTCGGGAGAGATGCGCGGATCGTGGGCGGCGAAATTGCCGGCGATGATCGCGCGCGGCTGCGCATCAGCAATGAGCGGTACGGCCCAGATTTGCGGCGCGGCGGGATTTTGCCAGAGCGAGACGGCGACCCATCGTCCGTCATTCGATACAGCTCCCGGATCGGCGTCGCCGGCGAGACGCGCGACGAGCTGGCGCGGACCGTTGCCATCGGCGCGGCGCCGATAGATCGCGGCGCGCTCCTCCGGCTTGTCGCGGGCGGCGTAGATGATTTCGGTGCCGTCGTGGCTCCAGACCGGCGCCTCGTTGATCGCGCCGTCTTCGAATGTGAGCCGCGTGCGGACGTCGCGCTCGGCGTCGATGACCCAGATGTCGGCGCGCGGCTCGCCGGCGTTCGTCACCAGGCGATGGCCGTCGGGCGAGAGTTTCAGGTCGTAATACTTCGCCACCTCGCCGAGCGTGCCGAGGTTCTTGCCGTCGCGTCCGAACCAGACCAGGTGTGTGCCGGAGAGCGTGCCGCCCGGCAGGTAAATGAGCGTACGGCCGGCGGCATCGAAGACACCGTGCCACGTCGATGCGTCGAAGCGGACGTTCTGTGCCACGATCGATGGACTTCCGGTCAGTGTGCCGCGGCTGACGTCGAACGGCTGCGAGACGAGCGTGCTTTCGCGCAGCATCAGCAAGCGGCCGTCGACGTATGCGACATTCGCCAACGTCTGCGCGACGACGCGATCGCTGCGTCCATCGAGCGAGCGGACGTGCAACGCGGTCGCGCGCGAGCCGGGCACGAAGTGATTCGCAGCGAGGTAGAGAAACGACTTGCCGCCGGGCAGGAAGAGCGGCCAGCGATGCGTGGTGATGCCGCTGCCGGGCGTCGTCAGCGCGATGGGCGTGCCGCCGCCGGCGTTGACGCGATACAGGCCGGCGCGCGTTTCGGGCGTGTACACGATGACGTTGTCTTCGCTCCACGTTCCGCCGCGGGCGTTCGGCGCCTCGGCGACGACGATCGGGACGCCGCCCGAGGCATCGACGGTCTTCAACTTCCCATGCGCGAAGAATCCGAGCGCGCGGTTGTCGGGAGACCAGAAGGGAAACATGGCGTCGTCGCTGTTGTCGACCTCGCGCGGCTCGGCGGCGTCGAGTGAACGGACCCACAGCGTGCGCTTCCCTTCCGGCGATACGGCCACAAACGCAACGCGCCGTCCGTCATGCGAGAGGACGGGCGAGCCGGCGTAGTCGCCGGTGAAGACGAAGCGCAGTCCTTGCGGCGGTCCGATCGACGCAACGACCGGCTGGCGCAGCGAATCGATCTCGCGCCGCGACCACATCGCGATTCCCATCGCCGCACCGATCGCGATCAGCAGTGCGATCGTCCACGCGGCGCGTTCGCGCCACATTCGTCCACGCGCGCGAGCCATCGGCAACGGCGCGGATGGATTGGTCTGCTCATCGCGAATCCACTGCAGCGCGAGCATGACGTCGTGCGCCGTCTGAAAACGATCGTCGGGATTTTTCGCCAGGCACGTGCGGACGACGCGGTCGAGCGACACCGGCGTCATCGGACGCAGCGTCGAGATCGGCGGCGGATCGCTGGCGATGATCTGCGCGATCATCCCGGCGCGGCTGGCGGCGTTGAAGGCGCGCCGGCCCGTGAGCATCTCGTACAGCATGCAGCCGAAGGCGAAGATGTCGGTGCGCGCGTCGCTGCGGGCGTATTCGACCTGTTCCGGCGCCATGTAGCAGAACGTCCCCACCAGCGTCCCCTCGGCGGTCAGCGGCTCGTTGGGCAGCATGGCGGTGATGCTGTGCGGCGAGGTGGACGCCACCAGCGCCGCGTCCATCGCTTTGGCCAGTCCGAAGTCGAGCAACTTCGAGCCGCTGCGCGTGAGGATGACGTTGCCGGGCTTGAGGTCGCGATGAATGATGCCGCTGCGATGCGCCTTGTCGAGCGCGTCGGCGATCTCGATGCCGTGGCGCAGCACATCCGAAACCGGCAGCGGCCCGCGCGCGAGACGCTCGGTCAACGGCTCGCCGTCGAGATACTCCATGACCAGGTATTCGACGTCGTTCTGTGTCCCGACGTCGAAAAGCATGCAGATGTTGGGATGATTGAGACTCGAAATCGCCTTCGCCTCGCGCTCGAAGCGCGCTTTCAGCTGCGCATCGCGCGCAAACTCCGCCGGCAGCACTTTGATGGCGACATCGCGCGCGAGCCGCGTATCGCTGGCGCGGTAAACCTCACCCATTCCGCCAGCGCCAATGGGCGAAGCGATCTCGTACGGACCGAGCCGGGTGCCGGGAGGAAGGGACACGTGTGGCGAAAGTGTAGATCGATTGGTGGATCAGGTGTGTTGTCTGTTGTCTGTTGTCTGTTGTCGGTGGTCGGTGGTCAGTGGTTAGTGGTTAGTGGTTAGTGGTTAGTGGTTAGTGGTCAATGGAATCCTGTCACTGATCCCATCGACTAACCAGCGACAACCGACAACCGACAACAATCGACTAACCAACCAATCCACTAATCCACTGACTCATCCCACTCCGTCCCGTTCATCTTCGCCACGATCTTTGCCACCTCGATGTAGTCGGCGCCGTCGCCTAGCTGGTTGAGAGATGACGTGAAGAGGTGTTGCGTCAGCGCGAGCATCGGCGTGGCGGCGTGCTGCTGATGCGCGATCGAGGCGGCGATGCGGATGTCCTTGTCGTGATGCGCGAGCTTGAAGACGAGAGGCCACTTGTGCTCGAGGAGGCGCATCGGGAGCAGGTTTTCGGAGGCGTTCGAGCGGCCGCTTCCGGCGTTCGTCACGGCCAGCGCGGTCTTGAGGTCGATGCCGTATTGCTTGGCGAGGAGCAGGCATTCCGAGGTAATCCAGACCGTCGCGCCCATGATCGTGTTCGTGAGGACTTTGATGGCGTGACCGGAGCCGACCGGGCCGACGTGGATGATGGTCTTGCCGCAGAGTTGAAGGATTTCGCGCGCCCGCTCGAAATCGGCCGCATCGCCGCCGATCATGATCGTCAGTGTGGCGTTCTCGGCCCCGACGGTTGCGCCGGTGACCGGCGCATCGACGAAGGCAACTCCCTTTTCGGCGAGCCGCGCGGCGGTCTGTTTGCTCGCATTCGGATCGCCGCTGGTCGCATCGATCCAGAGCGTTCCGGGATGCAGCGACGGCAGCAGCTTGTCGACGATCTCATCGACCTCCACGCTCGTCGGCAGCATGGTGATGATGACCTCGGCGTTCGCGCAGTCGGCGAGATCGTTCGCGAGTGTCGTCCCGTGCTCGCGCGCGTGGCGCTCCGCCTTCTCGCGAGTGCGATTCCAGACGACGAGCTCGTGTTGTTTGGAGAGATGGCGCGCCATCGGGAAACCCATGGCGCCAAGTCCGATGAATGCGATCTTCATCAACGCATTCTATGAGGAGAGAGAGGAAGCCGAGCTGGCTGATGTGGAGTTGGCGCTCACACACACCGCGTCCCTGCGCCGCACTCCACATCAGAACAGCAGCTCGATCGAGACCCTCCGGCACGCGTTGCAGAGAGAGAGAGGTAGCTTCAGCAATTGTCGACGGAGGCACGCCCATTCGCCCGCTCTTCCGTCGTTTGGGTCCGAGGTGGGCACGTAACTGAAGGGCCTCGATCCAACGGCTGTTCTCAGGTTTTCAAGGAAAATAAAAAAGGGGCGTTACGCCCCTTGGTTGCCTCTCGGCCAAATTGCTGTGATGTGCGTGCAGTCTAAGTTCTTCGTGTGCCAAGTTTCGTGACGCAGCTCACATTCTCACGTTTTCTTGTACCACGCCGCGTTGATCTCCGTGTAGTGCTTCCACTGCTCCGGCACCAGATCCTGCGGGAAGATGGCCTGGACGGGGCACGCCGGCTCGCACGCGCCGCAGTCGATGCACACCTCGGGATCGATGTACAGCATCGTGTCCTCGGCGAATCCCTCCTCGTCCTTGCGAGGATGGATGCAGTCGACGGGACAGACGTCGACGCAGGCGGTGTCCTTCGTTCCCACACACGGTTCGGCAATCACGTAGGTCATGGCGCGCGCATTTTAAGTGAAGAAGTAACGGGTCAAGTGAAAAAAAATCGGTCCGGCGAAACAGATCGAATCGATCCGATCGAGGACGCCGCCATGACCCTGGATCGCTGATCCCCAGTCCTTCACGCCCGCGTCGCGCTTGATCGCCGACATCGTCAGCCCGCCGAGGAATCCCATCACCGTGATGACGAACGCCATTCCCATCGTCTGCCAGACCGTGAAGGGCGTCGCCCACCAGAGCGATGTACCGATGAGCGTCGCGGAGAGGACGCCGCCGATGAATCCCTCCCACGTTTTGCTCGGACTGATCACCGGCGCGATCTTGTGTTTGCCGAGCAGCTTGCCCCAGACGTACTGCAGCACGTCGCTGAGTTGGACGATGACGACGAGGAAGAACAGCAGCCGCGCGTTCTTGCCGAAGTAGCCGGGGATCTCCAGCATCAGCAGCGCCGGCACGTGGCTGACACAGTAGACGCACACCATGAGCCCCCACTGAATTTTCGAGCTGCGTTCGAGAAACGCGTTGGAGTCGCCGGAGATGGCGATGCGCGACGGGACGAAGAGGAATCCGTAGACCGGAATGAGGACGCTGAAGAAGCCGTACCACTGCGCGAAGACGAGGTAGTACTGCAGCGGCGTGATGATGAAGAAGACCCAGAACAGCGCGGAGTGATCGGCCGGCCGCGTGGGAGTGAGCGTGATGAATTCGCGCAACGCGAAGAACGAAAGTGCGGCGAAGAGAATGACAGAACCGATCCCGCCGGTCAGCAGCGAGAGCGCAAAGACCACCGACATCACCCACCAGGCGCGAATGCGCGCGTTGAGGTTGTCGACCACGGTGTTGTCTACGGAATGGCGCTTCCGCAGCTTGATGAGCTGGCCGACGATCGTGGCGACGACGAGCAGCGCCAGGATGCCGCCGAAGAGCATCAGCGTCTGGCGGTCGCGAATCATGTTCACCATTGCCGCAGCTCCAGAATCGCGTTCCGCGCCCGAGCGAGAAACGCGGACTTGTCCTCGTCATCGCCGACGTGCATCGGTTCGCCGAAACTGACCGAGGCCAGCATCGGCACCGGTACGAACTCACCCTTCGGCAGAATGCGATTGACGTTATTGATGTACGCCGGAATGAGCTCGACGTCCGGCCGCGCTTTCCCGAGGCGATACAAGCCGCTCTTGAACGGCGCGATCGTCGATCCGTCCCCGCGCGTGCCCTCGGGGAAAATGATCAGCGAATGGCGATCGCCGAGTCCGTCAAGAAGGATGTCGATCGGACTCGGCGACTCGCTCGTCGGTGTGCGTTCGATGAGCACCGCATTGAAGACTTTCACGCCGAGGTACCGTCGAAAGCCATGATCCCAGTAATCCTTCGCAGCGACGGGACGCGTCATCGCGCGCAGCCGCGGCGGAAGTGCAGCCCAGACCAGGACGAAATCGAGATGGCTGGCGTGATTGGCGAAATAGATGCGCTGCCGCTCGTCGGGCGTGAAGCCGACGCGGCGCACGTTGCCGCCCGCGAGAAGGCGCGCGATGCCGACCACGCCTTTCGCGACGATTTTTCTCACCGCGACTCCAGCTCCGCTGCCATGCGGCGCGTCCGGCGGATCATCGTGACGATCGTGCCGAGGATGATCACGATCAGCGCGAGCATGAGCGCGTAGTCGCGGAAACGGAGGTAACCGGCCACGGCGTCGATGATCGCAGCGAACGTCAGCGCGGCCATGCGATGCGGCTTGGCCATCGGTCCGACGAAGTCCTGCTTCGCGCGGACTGAGCCGGCCAGCACGCGAACATACGCGGTCATCACCGCCAGCAATCCCGCGAGCCATCCGAACGTCGGGCCGAGCGTGTAGAAGCGGATGATCGCGTAGCCCGCCGGAACGATGATCAGCGGATCGGCGATGCGGTCAGGCAGCTCGTTGAAGATGTCGCCGGTCTTCGACGCCATCTTTCCTTCGACCGCGACCATGCCGTCGAGCATGTTGCAAAGGAGCCGGAGCTGGATGCAGATCGCGGCCGCGACGAGCAGCACCACGCGCTGTATCCCATCGGCGTTTCTGCTGGCGATGAACGCCGCCGCCGCTCCGAGCGCGAAGACGACGCTGAAGACGGAGATCGCGTTGGGCCGGATGCGCGCGCGAACGAGCGTCGACGCCAGTGCTTTCGCCCAGCCGCGTTCGCGGGTTTTGAGTGGACGACGATCCATGGAATGCGGCGGATTGTAGCTGGACTACGCGTCCGCCCACATCCGGATCGATTCGATCTGGTAGTCGTTGCCCATGAACGTGACCAGATCGCCGGTGGCGTGGCCGAGCAGCGCTTTGGCGACGTCGGACTGATTCGAATAGACGCCGTGCTCGGGCGCGGACTCCCACGGTCCGAGAATGGTCACCTCGCGGCGCTCGTCGCCGTTTGCGAGCGCCACTTTCGTTCCGACGCGCACGATGGACGTGTCGACCTGCTCCGGATTGAGAACCTGCACCCGCGAAATCTCCGAGGCCAGTTCGCCGACGCGGGCCGAAAGGTATTCGGCGCGGGCGCGTGCGGCTTTGTATTCGAAGTTTTCGCGAAGGTCGCCCATCTCGCGCGCGGCCTGCAACGCGCGCGAGTTCGCGGGAATCTCAACGGTCTTCAGGTTCGTCAGCTCCGCGCGCTTCTGCTCCAGCGACTGCGCCGTGGCGTACACCGGCTCGGCCTCGGGCTCGCGCAACGTCGGGAACTTCATCAGCGCGGCGCCTTTCGCCGTCTCGCGGCGGTACTCCTCGATCGCGCCGTAGCGGTCAATGGTCTCAACGAGCTTGCGCGCGCCTTCCTCGTTGTCGACGCCGGTAATGATGCGCAGCGCGAGACCGCCGTGGTCGAACATGTCCTTGAGTCGCGCGCGAACGGCGGAGAATTCGTCGGAGTTGATGGCGTCGATGAGCTGGAACAGCAGCGCGTAGTTCGCCTTGTCCGAGAGCGTTTCCTGCTCGTTGAGTTGCTTGACGAACCAGTAGAAGGCGCGCGGATGGCGCCGCGGATAGCGCAGCGTTTCGTCGATGAGGCGGTCGCGCAGCTCCTTGTTGCCCGCTTCTTCGAGCGAGTTGATGATGAGCGAGAGGATGCGCGGATCTTCGTCGAGGAAGAAGACTTCGCTGTAGACCTTCGGCCAGTCGGGATGCATTTCGCGGACTTGCACGAGCGCGCGCTCACGCAGCGTTTTGTCCGTCACTGCAACGATGACGCGCGACGCGAGGGGGCCGGTGATCAGCGATTTCGGATCGAGCAACGGCGTGTACGCGCCGGGCAACGATTCGAGCGTCGCCGCGATCTGCCACGCTGCCGCCGGATCGCGCGGCGCGAGTCTCGCGGCCTCGGCGGCCAACTTTCCGGAGATGTAGTCCGCGAGATCCTTGCTGCGCGCGCTGTGCTTCTTCGCGAGGTCGAGCTTTCCTTTCGCATCGGCGCGATCGAAATCACGCTTGATCGCGTCATCCGCGGCGCCTGTCGACGCGCTCCACGAATACGTGGCCTTCGCACCGCTGCCGCTGATCACGATCTGCGCATTCTTCCGCGCCGCCGTCCACCACGAGCTCCACTTCTCCTCGGGGACGATTCCGATGACGGCATCGCGCACTTCGCCCATCTGCATCGGACGTCCGAAACTCTGCAGGATGCGCGCGAAGAACGCCGAGGGTGATTTCTTCGCCTCGGCCTTCAGCGCTTCGGCATCCGTGAACTTCTCGCGAAGAACATGACCTTCCGGAAGCGGCACCAGGTACTTCGCCGCCGCTCCGATCGGAACCGGCACGCGCTTATCTTTCTCGAAGTCGAGCCGAGCGATGCCGAGATCGGGATTCAGCTCCGTGACGATCCCGGCGCCGCGGCCGGCCATGAAGTACATCTCCCCTTCGTCGTACTTCAGCCACGTCTCGATCTTCTCCGCTTTCTCGACGGGATTGCTGGTCGGGTCGGTGAATTTCGTGAAGTCGTAGATGCGCTGGAAACTCTTATGCGTTCCATGCGCGCCGCGCAGCGCCTGCTCGATCTGCGGGCGCAGCGTGGCCGGATGTTTCGAGAGACGGCCCAGCTCCTTGAGCACCTGCAGGCGCAAGTGCCACAGTTTCTTCTCCAGCAGAGTGTCGGAAAGAAGGCCGAGGAGCGTGTCGGATTGCGAGCGCTGCTCCGATTTGCGGAGCGCGCGGGCGATGGTGATGAACGAGTCGACGTCGCTCGGGTCGCGGTCGAGCTGCGACATCCAGAGGGACTCGAGCTCGTCGAATTTCTTTTGGTCGATCAGGCGCTGTGCATCATCGCGAAACGGCAAAGTCGAGGTCCCCCCGAGCGGAATGAGCGGGACATTGTATCGGTGTTGGCTCGGAAAGCAGTGGATCAGTGGATTACCG
>DATART010000324.1:0-4312 GCA_036264035.1 Thermoanaerobaculia bacterium
GTTCGAGCATCTGAAGACGAAAGGCAACAAGACCGCGCCCGTCGATCAGCGCCGCGCGATTTTCGTGTCCGCCGATGATGCTGACGCGAAAGCGGCGGTGTCGCGCCTCATCGAGGAGATCGGCTTCGGCCCGGACGACATGGGCTCACTCGCCGCCAGTCACCGCCAGCAACCCGACAGCGCGGTCTACAACAAGGACGTGACGGTGGAGGAAGCGCGGTCGATCGCGTAATCCGATCATGCGGTTCCCCGTCGGAACGCCGGCGAGGACGCCAGCGTTCCATTCGCGAGGCTTACGCCTCTGGCGACCGCACCAACTTTTCGAAGAGGCTCTCCAGCGCTGATTCTAGATCGTGGTGGACGCCCGAGTGCACCGGCGACGTCTGGATGATGGTGCTGCGGGGGGCGACCAGCCAGTGGAAGCGGGCTCGTTGCGCGAGCGCTCCGATCGGGCCCGCCTCGGCGGTGCCGGCGCAGACTTTCGGGATGGAGTCGAGGTAGCTGTCGATCATCGCCGTGTCGACGCCAGGCGCGAGCGCGCGCAGGCGCTTGTGGTCGCAGCCGATGCGCGCGGCGAGAAACGCGGCGGTGGAGGAGAAGAGAATCACGCCGGCGTTCAGGAACTCGCCGCGATCGACGCGCGGCACGATGCGCACGACGGCGTAATCAAACGGATAGCGCTTGCGCATCAGCGGCATCCTCCATCCAGCGTCGCGGCGATTCGAGTCGGCGCAGCAGATAGTCGCGGTAGGCCGCGCGATGTTCGGCCACCGCCGCGAATTGCGGCTCGTCACCGAGCCATTCGTCAGGGACCAGATTCAAAACGCCGTCGATGACATCCCGCGTCAGCATCGCGGCCAGCTCGGCATCGACGTCGCGGATCTCGGTGGCCCACGGCAGCAGGACGTGATGCGTGATCGGAGCGAACGCATTGCGGCTGCGCTTCAGGAAATCGTCGCTCCAGTTGTGATGAAAAATCAGCGTCGCTCCGTGATCGATCATCCACAAGCCGCGGTGCCAGACCAGCAGGTTCGTATTTTTCGGCGTGCGGTCGACGTTCGTCACCAGTGCATCGAACCAGACGATGGACGACGCCAGCCGCGACTTTCCATGCATCGTCCGCACAATGATCGGATCGAATGTAATCGAGCCGGGCAGGTAGTCGAGGCCGAGGTTCACTCCTTCGCTCTTTGTCAGCAGCTCCTGGATCTCGGCATCGGGCTCGGTCCTGGCCATCCGTCCGTCGAGCTGGACGAAGACGATTTCCGGAACTGGCAGGCCGAGGGCGCGTCCCAGCTCACCGGAAATCAGTTCCGCGACCAGTGCGCGGACGCCTTGTCCGGCGCCGCGAAACTTCACTACGTATGTGCCGTCGTCGTCACCGTTGACGATGGCCGGCAGCGAGCCGCCTTCGCGCAGCGGAGTAACGTATTCGGTGGCGGTGACGGTGCGGATCACGACCGAGATCATGCCCTAAATGGCTGTCGGTATGATCTCTGCACCGGAAACCCTACCCGATGAGTGCAACAGAACCCAACAAACACGCCGCTCCTCGGGCAGAAGAATTCGCCATCCTCGTCGACGCGGTCGAGGACTATGCCGTCTTTCTGCTCGATCCGACGGGGATCATTCGCTCGTGGAACCGCGGCGCGGGCCGGATCATGGGTTACACCGAGAACGAGGCCGTCGGCAAGCACTTCTCTCTTTTTTACGGTCCGGAAGATCTCGAGTCGGAGAAGCCGCGGCGCGAGCTTGAAACCGCCGCGCGCGAGGGCCGCATCGAAGACGAAGGGTGGCGCATCCGCAAAGGCGGGGAGCGTTTCTGGGCCAACACGGTCATCACGGTACTTCGCAACGACAAGGGCGAGGTCACCGGCTTCGCGAAGGTGACGCGCGATCTGACCGCGCGCCGGCACGCGGAAGAGGAGCTGCGGCAGAGCACCGAAATCTTTCAACTGCTGGTCTCCTCGGTTCGTGACTACGCCATTTTCATGCTCGATCCGAATGGCAACATCGCCACCTGGAACAAAGGGGCCGAGCGCATCAAAGGCTACAAGCCGGAAGAGATCATCGGCAGTCACTTTTCGCGTTTCTACGGTCCCGAAGACAGGGCGAATCACAAACCGGAGCGCGAGTTGGAGATTGCGCGCAGAGATGGGAGCGTCGAAGACGAAGGGTGGCGTGTGCGCAAAGACGGCACGCGCTTCTGGGCCAACGTCGTCATCACCGCCGTCTACGACCGCAGCGGCGAGCTGCGCGGCTTCGCGAAAGTGACGCGCGACATCAGCGATCGCAAGGAAGCAGAGGAGACGCGGCGCGCGCTGCTCGAACAGCGCGAGGCGCGTTTGCAGGCCGAGGAATAGCGCCGCCGCGCAGAGGATTCGTATCGCGTGTCGCAGGAAGCGAATCGCGCCAAAGACGAATTTCTGATGACGCTCTCGCACGAGCTGCGCACGCCGATGACCGCGATCCTTGGCTGGTCGCGGATGCTGCCGACGATGTCACCCGACGATCCGATGTTCCACGAGGCGGTCATGTCGATCGCCGGCGGCGCGCAACTTCAGGCGCGGCTTATCGATGACATCCTCGACGTTTCGCGTATCGTCTCCGGCAAGCTGCGCCTCGCGCCGGAAACGATGGAGGTAGCGCGCGTGATCATGAACGCGGCCGAGGCGGTGAACGCGACGGCCGAAGCGAAGCAGATCACGATCACGCTGGCGCTTCCGCCGACGCTCGGCGTGATGGTCGCTGACCCGACCCGCATCCAGCAGGTGATCTGGAACCTGCTCAACAACGCGGTGAAGTTCACGCCCCGCGGCGGCAAGGTGGAGGTTTCGGCGCGCCGTACGGCGTCGCACGTGCAGATCTCGGTCACCGACAGCGGCGAAGGCGTCGATCCTCAATTTCTGCCCCATATTTTCGAGCCGTTCCGTCAGGCCGAGTCGCCCCAGACGCGCGTCCACGGCGGCCTCGGGCTCGGTCTCTCCATCGTCCGCTACATCGCCGAGGCGCATGGCGGCACCGTTTCGGCGGAGAGCCAGGGACGCGGCAAAGGATCGACCTTTACCGTGACGCTGCCGGTGCACGCGGTCACCGGCACCGGTCCCGTGCGAAACGCGTTCGGCGATACGTTCATGCATCGCGATCGTCTTCGCGGCATCGAGATCGTTCTCATCGATGATGAGCAGGAATCGCGGAAGATGGTCACGGCGGTTCTCCGCGCCGCGGGCGCGAACCTCACGGCGTTCGATTCGGCCGCCGACGCCCTCGGCGCGATCGACGATCATCGGCCCAACATCGTTCTGACCGACATCGCCATGCCGGAGATGGACGGCTACGCCTTCACGCGCACGCTGCGCGAACGCGGCTACGGCCGCGAGATGAAGATCGTGGCGCTGTCCGCATTCCCCGCCACCGGCGACCGCGGCAGCGGCTTCGACGCCTACCTCACCAAGCCGATCGATCCCTTCCATCTCGTCGACGAGATCGCGAGAATCGCGCTGCCGGCAACGGCGTAATTACAGCGCCAACCTTCCGCGCGGGCATCGACCCGGATAGAGTTCTCTCGATGCACATCCTCACCGCGGCCCAGATGAAGCTGATCGACCGGCGCGCGACCGAGCGCTTCGGCATTCCGTCGATCGTGCTGATGGAGAACGCGGCGCTGGCGGTAGTCGATGCGATCGGCGAGCACTATCCCGACTGCGACCGCGCGGCGATCTTCTGCGGCCTCGGCGCGAATGGCGGCGATGGGTTTGCGATCGCGCGGCATCTCGAGCAGCGCGGCGTCGTGGCCAGCGTTTTCATCGTCGGCGATCGGTCGAAGATCCGCGGCGATGCAGCGGCGAATCTCGAAATCTGCGAGCGGCTGGCGCTGCCGTTGTACGCGATCACCGACGATGACTCGCTGAACGAAGCGCTGGTCCATGCGGCGGATGCGGACCTGATCGTCGACGCCATCTTCGGCACCGGACTCGATCGCGCACCCGAAGGGATGTATGCCGAGACGATTCGAACGATCAACGATTTCGGCTTGCCGATCGTCGCGGTCGATCTCCCCAGCGGCGCGGATGCATCGACGGCCGATCCGTTCGAGCCGTGTGTTCGCGCCGCGCTGACCGTCACGTTCGCAGCGCCGAAGATTTGTCATGTCTTTGAGCCTGCGGCGATGAACTGCGGCGAGGTGATCGTCGCCGACATCTCCATCCCGCACGCCGCTCTCGAAGACGAGAACGTCACGCTCGCGCTCACCACGCCGGCCGACGTGCGGCCGTACATCGAGCCGCGCCTCGCCGCGACGCACAAGGGAACG
>DATART010000343.1:0-7774 GCA_036264035.1 Thermoanaerobaculia bacterium
GTCGTGAAATCGGGACGCGTTCATGATCCGGCGGTCGCCCGCTTCGCTCGGACCGCCGGCTACCATACGTGACGCCTCCGGCGTCGGGTGGCGGGACAAACACTCGCGCGGCGCCACCGGAGGTCCTGCGCGCTTCGCCGCAGGATAGAGTTCGTCGTCATGACAGTCGCCATCATCGGCGCGGGACCGATCGGGCTCGAGCTCGCGGTCGCGTTCAAACAGTTCGGGATCGACTACATCCAGTTCGATGCCGGGCAGATCGGGACGACCATCGCCTGGTATCCGATCGAGATGCTGTTTCATTCGAGCTCGGACCGGCTCGGCCTCGCTGGCGTTCCGATTCAAACGGCGACGCAGCAGAAGATCACGCGCGAGGAGTACCTCGCCTATCTGCGCGCGATCGTGATGCAATTCGGATTGGAGATCCGGTCGTACGAACGCGTGGTCAACGCGTCGAGAGTACGCGGCGGATTCGAGCTGGTGACGCGGGCCATCGACGGCGAGCATCGCTATCGCGTCGAGCAGGTGGTGATCGCCATCGGCGCGTTTCATGCGCCGCGCCTGCTCGACATTCCGGGCGAGGATTTGCCGCACGTCAGCCACTACTTTCACGATCCGCATACGTATTTTGCGAAGAAGCTGCTGATCGTCGGCGGACGCAATTCGTCGGTCGAGGCGGCGGTGCGATGCCAGCGCGCCGGCGCGGACGTGACCCTCAGCTATCGGCGCGATGACTTCGATCCGAAGGTGGTGAAGTTCTGGCTGCTGCCGGAAGTGCGCGCACTGATCCGCGACAAACGCATTCGCTATCTTCCGCGCACCGTTCCGCTGGAAATTCGCAACGGCACGGTGCTCGTGGGGTCGGTCGACGATGACGAACAGTTCGAGATCGAGGCCGACTTCGTTCTCCTGCTGACCGGCTATCGGCAGGATCCGACGCTCTTCGACCAGCTCGGCGTCGAGCTGCGCGGCGACGATCGTCAACCTGTTTACGATCCTGAGACGATGGAGACGAACGTGCCCGGCGTCTTCGTGGCCGGCACCGCGGTCGCGGGAACGCCGCCGCGCAAGGTGACGGTGATCGTGGAGACCTGCCACGTCCACGTGCCACGCATCGTCGCCGCGATTCAGGGCGCGCGCGTCGCGCTGCCGGACGGACGGCTGGACGAGTGAGGTGTGGCATGTGCCACAAAGTTGACGCTGGCCGCGACGCCGCGCATGTACGATTCCGGGCATGAAAAACGTCCGACTCTGGCTGGCCGTTTCCATCCTCGCTGCCGCGCAGGCTCAGGCGGCCATCAACGTTCCCGTCGTCTACGACAAATTGCCGAACGGATTGAAAGTGGTCATCTCCGAGGCGCATGCGGCGCCGACGGTGACGGTGGCGGTCTATTACGGCATCGGATTCCGCGTTGAGCCGAAGGGGCAGACCGGCTTTGCGCATCTCTTCGAGCACATGATGTTTCAGGGCTCGGAGCATGTGAAAAAGTTCGAGCACGCCAAGATTGTCGAAGCGAACGGCGGCAATCTGAACGGATCCACGCGCCTCGATTACACGAATTACTTCGAGACGCTGCCGGCCGAGGGGCTGGAGACCGCGTTGTGGCTCGAAGCGGATCGCATGCGCTCGCTCGACGTCACCGCGGAGAACCTCAAGAACCAGCAGAACGTCGTTTCGGAAGAAGTGCGTTCCGCCGTCCTCAACCAGCCGTATGCGCTTTTCGAATGGCTCGATCTCTGGCAGAACGCGAACTCCAACTGGTTCAACGCGCACAATTTCTACGGCGATCTGCACGACATCGAGGCGGCGAAGATCGACGATGTGCGTGCGTTTTTCAAAACCTATTACGCACCGAACAACGCGGTGCTGGCGATCGTCGGCGACGTCGATCCGGCAGCCGCGCGCAAGCTGGTCGAGAAGTATTTCGCGCCCATTCCTCAGCAGCCGATTCCGAAGCGGCCCGATGTCAGCGAGCCGGCGCAAACGAAGGAGAAGAAGGTCGATCAGACCGACAAGCTGGCCAACCTGCCGGCGCTCGCCTTCGGCTATCACCTTCCCGATCAGCAGTCGGCAGACTACGCTCCGGCGGTGCTGCTCGATTTCATCCTGCAGGGCGACGACAGCTCCCGTTTCTACCAGCGCCTCGTGAAGGAGAAGCAGACCTCGATCGATTGGGGGGGCGGCATCAACTACGAGCTCGGCAACGAGTTCGATTACGACGGGCCGATGCTGATGGTGTCGCGCACGACGTACAAGCCGGGACACACGGCGGACGAGATTCTGCGCGAGGTCGATGCGATCGCGGCCGACCTGCAGCAGCACGGACCGACCGCTCGCGAAGTCGCCGATGCGAAAGTCCGCTTCCGCTCGAATTTCTACGACAGCCTGGAGACGACAGGGGGCAAGGCGAATCTGTTGGCGTCGTTCGCGCTGTTTCGTGACGACCCGTCGCTGATCAACAAGATGCTGCCGGTTTTCGATGCGGTAACCGCGGCACAGATCCAGGCGGTCGCGCAGAAGTACCTGACGCCGTCGAATCGAACATCGATCGATCGGGTGCCGGCGGCGAAGGAGGCGAAATGATGACAAGGATCAGCCACTTCATTTTGCCAAAGCACAGACAAGAGTGTCTGTGCCACACAAGCTTCGTCGCGGCCGCGATCATCGCGCTGGCGGCAAACGTCTTCGCGCAAGCCACGCCTCCCCCGCCCGCGCCGCCGCGGACGATCAACTGGCCGGCCATCTCCGAGTCGAAGCTCGACAACGGGCTGACCGTCGTCCTCGTCCCGCTGCACAACGTACCGAAGATCACGGCGAATCTCGCCATCCTTGCGGGCCGAGGCACGGCGTACAAAACGCAGCCGGGCGTGGCGCAGCTGGCCGGACGTGTGGCGAACGAAGGGACGGCGACGCGGACGAGTTTGCAGATCAAGCAGGAGCTGCGCTCGATCGGCGGTTCGCTCACCGTCGGCGTCGACAACGACGCCACAACCTTGTCGGCCTCCTCGCTCTCCGATTTCGCGCCGAAGCTGCTCGACATCGTCAGCGACGTGGCACGGCATCCGGCGTATCCGCAGTCCGAGGTCGCGCTGGCGAAGACGAACTTCGCGCAGGAGATCGAGGAGGAGCGCTCATCGCCCGATTTTCTGGCGCAGGAGCAACTCGACAAGGCGCTCTTCGGCGGACATCCGTACGGTTTCAGCGTTCCCGATCCAGCCGCGATCAAGAACGTGACGCGCGATTCGCTGAAGACGTTCGCGGCGACGTACTACGTCCCGAACAACGCAGTGCTGGTGATCGTCGGCGACTTCGACGCGCCGACGATGCACGCCGAGGTCGCGAAAGCGTTCGGATCGTGGAAGCGCGTTCCGCTGCCGCCGGCGCCGAAACTGGTCCTCCCCGTTCGCGACAAGCGGCAGATCTACGTCATCGACCGTCCCGGCTCGGTGCAGTCGACGATTCTCATCGGCGCGCCCGCACCGCCGCGCCGTTCGGCCGACTACATCCCGCTACGTACGACGAACATGATTTACGGCGGCGCGTTTTACTCGCGCCTGACCCGCAACATCCGCGAGTCGAAGGGATACACGTATTCACCGTTCAGCTCCGCCGATCTTCGCCGCGCTGCCGGCGCCTTCACCGCCGGCGCCTCGGTGCGCAACGAGGTCACCGGGCCTACGATTTTAGAGATGCTCTACGAGCTCGACCGCATGCGCGTCGAGCCGGTGACAGCCGAGGAGCTGCAGTCGGCGAAGACGTTCAGCATCGGCGGCATGGAGCTCGAATTGGAATCGCAATCCAGCCTGGCCAGCCGCATCAGCACGATCTACATCGACGAGCTATCGCGCGATTTCCTGCAGACCTTCCGCGACAAGGTGACCGCGCTCACGCCCGCCGAGGTGCAGCAGTCGGCGGCGAAGTACTTTGACACCTACCGCAGCGCGATCGTGGTGGTCGGCGACTACAAACAGATCAAGGAGCAGATCGCGCCATTCGGGGATGTGAAGGTGGTGAAGTAGGCGGTCCCGCCGCGCCGCTGGACTGTAATCACGCATCGCGTTACTATGGCAACGTGATTGTGTCGTTCAGGAGCACGGACACCGAGGCTCTCGCGAACGGCAGGAGAGTTAAGCGCTTTGCGAGTATCGAGTCTGTCGCCCGGCGCAAGCTCCGGCAGTTAGAGATTGCGAATCGGCTTTCCGACTTGCGCGTGCCGCCCGGGAATCGGCTGGAAGCACTGAAAGGCAATCGCACGGGCCAGCACAGCATCCGGGTGAACGACCAGTATCGCTTGTGCTTTCGCTGGACGGCATCCGGCGCTGAAGACGTCGAGATCACTGATTACCATTGAAAGAGCAGAGACATGAAGAAACTAAAGCCAGTGACACCCGGCGAATTGCTACTCGAAGAGTTTCTCGTTCCGATGCGGCTCTCGCAGTACCGCCTCGCCAAGGAGATTGGCGTCCCGGCGCAGAGGATCGGAGAAATCGTGGCCGGCAAGCGCGCGGTCACCGCGGATACCGACCTGCGCCTCTGCCGCTTCTTTGGTCTATCCAACGGCTACTGGCTGCGAGCGCAGGCGGCCTACGACACGGAAGTCGCGCAAGATGTGCTCGCCGAAACCCTTCGGCGGATCAAGCCGTGGACTGCAGCGTAGCGATCGACGTTAGACCAGTATCCCCAGCGGCTTCGGTGTAAATCCCGGAAACACCGTCTTCAACGACGGCACCGCGAGTTGTTTCGTCAGCAATTCCGAGAACACATCGCGAAAGTCGGTGGTGATCGCCAGATCGCGGTTTTCGTAGAGCTGCTGCGATGCCAGTCCCGGCCACTTGCCGTGGACCTTGCCGCCCTTCACGCCGCCGCCGAGAACGAGCATGACATTCGCGTGGCCGTGGTCGGTGCCGCGGTTGCCGTTCTCGTGGACGGTGCGGCCGAACTCCGACATCGTCACCAGGACGACGTCGCCCATGCGCGATCCGAGGTCGCGCGCGAAGGCGGCGATGGCGTCGGAGAAATTGCGGAGATTGTTGGCGAGCTGACCCTGCGCACCGCCTTCGCCGGCGTGCGTGTCCCAGCCGCTGACGTCGGCGAATGCGACTTCCAGTCCGACGTTCGACTTGATCAGCTGCGCGATCTGCCGCAGCGAATTGCCGAGCGGACCGTTCGGATAGACGGCTCCATTCTCCGGCTGTAGTTTCTGCGGATCGGCGCTCTTGAGGATGCGCGCCGCCTCGAACGATTCCTTCGCCGTTCCTCCCAGCGTCCCCGCAACCGCCTCGGCGTACATCGACTCGAATCCGCCGCTGACGTTCGCGCCGCCGCGGATTCCGAACTGGCTGATGTTCGTCATCGCCACCGCACCCGCGTTGCCGGAGAGAATGCGCGGCATCGCCGGCGACAGCGCGACGGCGCGAAGCGGCGATACGGTCGTCTCTTTTTTCGCACCGACCGCGCGCGAGAGGAATCCGTCCTCGGTCGACTTCACGCCGGGCGTTCCCGACTCCATGAAGTCCTGCGCGTCGAAGTGCGAGCGCGTCGTGTCCGGCGAGCCGACCGCGTGAATCATGGCCAGGCTGTGATCCTTGAAATACGGCGACAGCGACGCGAGCGACGGATGCAATCCGAAGAAGCCGTCGAGATCGATCGCGCCACCCTCGGCGCCAGGGCGCGGCACCGCAATCGTCGGCCGCGCCGCGTAGTAGGCTTGCTCGCCGTACGGCACGATCATGTTCAGACCGTCCACCGCGCCGCGCTGAAAAATCGCCACGAGCGTTTTGTTGCCCTTCGTCGTCGCGGCGTTCGCCATCCTGACGAAAACATTCGGAAGCAAGGTCCCGCCGACGAGGGCGAGACCGGAGGATTTGAGGAAGAAGCGTCTGTCGATCATTTGGGTGTTTTCCTACTGCCTCTGAAACTCCGGCGAACCGAGAATCAACCCGGCCACGGTCGGCAGTTGCGTGTTGTCCCACGGATCTTCCGCCGGCGCTTTCCGCTCGACGATCCGCGATTTGATGGTGTTGCGAGTCTCCTCGGTGAGATTGCCGCCGGTCAGCGCCTGCGCCAGCGCCTCGACCGAGTGCGATGCGTCGGCTGCTTCCTTCGCCGGGATCAACGCGACGACGTCGCCATGCACGCCCGGCAGCTTGTTCGACGCCAACGCCAGCGCGAAATTGAGGCGGTTCATCAGCGCGCCGGTATTGATCCAGACGTCGGCCCTATCGCTGTAGCCGGTCGGCGGCTGCGCGCCGTAGAGCGGCTCGCCGATCTGCTGCAGCGCACGGGCGATCGGCGTGGCATCGGTGATCTGCGCATTCACGGCGCGCACGGCGGAGATGGCGTACTCGAACGGCGACTTCACCTTCGCGCGATACGACTTCGGATCCCAGAACTCGGGACTGCTGATGACGGCTCGCACCGTCTCACGCAGATCGCCGTCGCTCGCAAGGAACTTCGCGGCCACGCGATCGACGAGTGCCGGCGGCGGATCGTCGGCCACGAGGCGCTGGCAGAGTTTGAATGCGATGTGGTGCGCGGTGGCGGGATGATGCGCGAGGACGTGAATCATCTTCTCCCCTTCCGCGATACCGCCGCCGGCCGGAAAGCGGATGCCGAGGACCGTTTTTGAGCCTGCGTCGTGAAGCATGGGGCGGAAGATGAACGCCGCGCCCTGTCCACCATCGCGCTCGCCGGTGATCGTCCAGCCGGTCAGCACGCGCGCCAGCTCGGTAACGTCCTTCTGCGTATAGCCGCCATCGACGCCGAGCGTGTGCAGCTCCATGATCTCGCGGGCGTAATTTTCGTTGAGGCCGCCCTGACGATTCTTGAGTTGCGGATTCATCTCCATCGCGCGCTGACCAAACCGCTGCGCGAGCATCGGCCGGTTCTCCGGTGCAGCAACAGACCGCGCGTTATCGAGATAGAAGAGCATCGCGGGCGACTTCGCCGTCGCCATCAGCAGATCTTCGAAACGCCCCCAGATGTGTGGACGGATGACGTCGCGTTCGTAGCTGGTGAGCAGAAAACGATCGATGCCCTTGCCGGCGAACACGTTGAAGTGATTCATCCAGAAGTCGACCATGACCTCGTTGAGCTGCCGGTCGGACTCGGCGGCGCGGACGATGCGCTCGGTGAGCAGGTCGTTCATGACGATCTGCGGACGCTGGTCGGGAGGAACGTCGCGCATGAAATCACGCCGCGCCTCTTTCTTGTCGACCTCGCCGTCCTTCGCCTCGGCATTCGCCTTCTTCCGCGCCATCAGCACTGGCTCGTAGTAGGTCTTGACGATCTGAGCATTCGATAATTTCATCGTCGGAAGCGCGGCGATGCGCGCTTCGACGGCGCGATCCGGAATAGCCTCGGGATGCAACTGCTGCTCGATCCAGGTGTTGACGCCGTCCTTCATCACGGCATCGACGTCGCCCGGCCGCGGCCCGAAGGCAAGCCTGTTCAGCACATGCAGCGCACGCTGGCGATCGCTGAGTTTGTTGTCAGACGTCGCACCGGTGAGCATCGCCAAAGCGATGAGTCCGGCGAGGAGTTTCGTTGCGGGTTTCATGAACCCTTTGACGAATTGGGAGGGTGGGACGTTTACCGGGTGCTATTCATCCGGCATCTTGGCTTTCGCAATATCGATTGCGAGCGCATCGACCAATTCATTCAACTTCATCGGATTGACGCCTGGCTGGAAACCACATGGCGACGCATCAACTCGAAATGAAGGTTCGTGCGATGCCGCGACCTCCCTGCGCTCGTGAAGCTCTTCACGCGTCC
>DATART010000397.1:0-8396 GCA_036264035.1 Thermoanaerobaculia bacterium
TCCATCAAGCGGTTCATGGGGCGGAAGTACGACGAAGTGAACGAAGAGATGAAGATGGTGCCGTACAAGGTCACGCGCGCGTCGAACGGCGACGCCCGTGTCGAGGTGAACGGCAAGCTCTACTCGCCGCCGGAGATCTCCGCGATGATCCTGCAGAAGCTGAAGCAGGCGGCGGAAGACTACCTCGGCGAGAAGGTGGACCGCGCGGTCATCACCGTGCCGGCGTACTTCAACGACTCCCAGCGCCAGGCCACCAAGGACGCAGGCAAAATCGCGGGTCTCGAAGTGAAGCGCATCATCAACGAACCGACGGCGGCCGCGCTGGCCTACGGACTGGACAAGAAGAAGAACGAAACCATCGCCGTCTATGACTTCGGCGGCGGAACGTTCGACATCTCCATCCTCGAAGTCGGCGATGGCGTAGTCGAAGTGAAGTCGACCAACGGCGACACGCACCTCGGCGGCGACAACATCGACCAGCGCCTCATCGACTGGATCATCGAGGAGTACCGCAAGGATCAGGGCATCGATCTGTCGAAAGACAAGATGGCTCTGCAGCGTCTGAAGGAAGCGGCCGAGAAGGCGAAGATCGAACTGTCGTCGACCGCGTCGACCGACATCAATCTTCCGTTCATTACCGCCGACCAGTCGGGTCCGAAGCATCTCAACATGGCGCTCACGCGCGCCAAGTTCGAGCAGCTCATCGGCGACATCGTGCAGAAGACGATGGGACCGCTGAAGCAGGCGTTGACCGACGCCGGCGTCGATCCGAAGAAGATCGATGAAGTCGTCCTCGTCGGCGGCTCCACACGCATCCCGATGGTCCAGAAGATGGTGCAGGATTTCTTCGGCAAAGAGCCGCACAAGGGCGTGAACCCGGACGAAGTCGTGGCAGTCGGCGCGGCCGTGCAGGGCGGCGTGCTCGGCGGCGAAGTCAAAGACGTGCTGCTCCTCGACGTCACTCCCCTCTCCCTCGGCATCGAGACTCTGGGCGGCGTGATGACGAAGCTGATCGAGCGCAACACGACCATTCCCACGCGCAAGTCGGAGACGTTTTCGACCGCCGCGGACAACCAGACCTCCGTCGAGATCAAGGTGCTGCAGGGCGAGCGCGATTTCGCGCGCGACAACAAGCTCCTCGGGGTCTTCCACCTGATCGGACTTCCGCCTGCGCCGCGCGGCATGCCGCAGATCGAGGTCACGTTCGACATCGACGCGAACGGCATCATGAACGTGTCGGCCAAGGACCTCGGCACGGGCAAGGAGCAGAAGATCACCATCACCAGCACTTCCGGTCTGTCGAAGGACGAGGTCGAGAAACTGGTGCGCGATGCCGAATCGCATGCCGCCGAGGATAAGCAGCGGCGTGAAGAGATCGAGGCGAAGAATCAGCTCGACTCGCTCGTCTATCAGGTCGAGAAAATGCTGAACGAGAACCGCGACAAGATCTCGGGCTCGGACGTCAGCAACCTCGAGACCGCGATTTCGGATGCCCGCAAAGCGATGGAGCAGGGCGGCGCGGACAACATCAAGAAGGCCACCGAGGCGCTGACCACCGCGTCGCACAAACTGGCCGAAGTGATGTACCAGAACGCCGGCGCGAACGCGGCGGGAGGCGGAGCCACCAGCGGCGCCGACGCGAACGCGTCAGCCGGCGGCGACGGCAACGGCAAGGCTGACGACGTCATCGACGCGGAAGTCGTCGACGAACACAAGTAATTGATGTAGTTGCGAAGAACCGTTTCACCACGGAGGCACAGAGGACACAGAGAAAAAGCTCTGTGATCCCTGTGCCTCTGTGGTGAGCGGTTTTTCTGGACGCTCAGGAAAAAAACAATGTCCCGCCGCAGATCTGATGGCTACGTGATGATCTCGACGATCGCCGAGCGATACAACATCCATCCGCAGACGCTTCGGCTGTATGAACGCGAAGGGCTCATCAAGCCCGCGCGCACTCAGGGCAACACGAGACTCTACGGCGAAGACGAGATCCGCAAGCTGGAGATGATCCTCGCGCTCACCCGCGACCTCGGCGTGAACCTCGCTGGCGTCGAAGTGATCCTGAACATGCAGCGCGCCATCGAGGACGCGCGCGAAGCGATCGACCGCGTCGAGGATCAATTCGATTCGATGATGCGCCTGATCCGCCAATCCGTCCTCGACAAACGCCACGGCATCGATCGCGAAAACGCGCTGGTTAAAGTCGGCCCGCGAGGATTGACGCGGGTGAAGTGAATGCGCGCACCGCTGCTCGCCGCAATTTTTCTGCTCCTCACGGGAGCCGCCGCTGACGATTCGCCGCGGATGCTGTTTGCGGTCTGGACGTTCCGCAATTCGGCGGACGGTCCAACAATCTCCTACATCGAGCCGATCGGGCGTTTCGCCTCGTTCGCTCCGGACCGGAAAAGATCGAATTCCTCAAACTCCCCGACGAGGAGAAACTCATCGGCGAGTACTACCGCCTCGGGACGACATACGACGTCGTCCGCGGAGGCGTTCCTTCCGGGTCCGTCTCCATGTTGCCGCCGGACCACAGCGCCTGTCAGGATGTTGAGCAACCCGTCAAGCGCAACGGTAGGGCGACTCCTCGGTGGCGAAGCTCGGACGCGGTTGCGGGCAAATCGCTGGCAATGGGAAAGCTTGCCACTCCTCTGCGATCGCCAACCACGGATGAAACCCGCCAGCTGATCGGAATCGTGCGCCGGCTTTTCGCGCTCAAAGCCGTTCCCGCCGATGCACTTGACCACATCAAAAGCGAGAACCTCGCGGCTACCGATCTGAATGGGGATGGACGCACCGACTTCATCGGCACTTTCAGCGTCGCTGACACGCGCAACATGCACAACCTGTTCGTCGTCGTCATGCGCGATTTCAACGGTTCGCTACGTGCTGACGTGATCCGCTACGACCGCTCCCTCAAGGCGAAGGACGATCTGTCCGCGCAGGGCTGGACTCTGGTCGACGTCGAAGACTTCGACGGCGACGGCACCGCGGAGATCATCGTGCAGAACCACGGATGGGAGTGGTGGTCGTACGACGTCCTGAAACTCAAGCGCGAGGCGGAGTGGGAAGTCATCTACTCCGGCGGCGGCTCCGGCTGCTGACGCGACCGGCGTAAACTACACCGTCGTGCTCATCGCGATCGCACTCCTCGCCGCCGCTGCTTCTGTTCCGCAGCCGCAGGTCCTCTTTGCGATCACGAACGACTCGGTCGCGAAAGATGGCTTGGCGATCGAGCCGGTGGCGATGGTGACGAAGACGCCAGGACCATGCGCCACCTGCTGGACTCTCACTTTTGCCAGGCCGCCGATCGAAGAGAGTGAGGAGAAAGAGGCCAGGAAGTTCGCGGCGAATTACTACCGTCCCGGCCGCACCTACCGCGTCCTTGCGACCGGTGCTGAAATCGGAACGGCCAAAGTGGAAAACGAGACATCGCTCGGCTGTGTATCGCTTGCGGCACGCGTCGCCGTCACGCCGGCGCGGACGAGGAGCGATTGGAACCGCCTGACATTGCTCGCCATCGGATCGATGCATGTTCCTCCGCGGAAGGCGTTCGATCGTAACCTCACGCCCGCGGAAGAGAACGCGCTTTGGAGTCTGGGCGAGCGTGAGTTCCGAACCAGAGGCGTTGCCGCCTCCCTGCTCAAAGATATGGAGGGCGGCGCCTTCCTGGCCACCGATCTGAATGGGGACGCCCGGCGCGATCTGATCGGCTCATTCGAGGCGCGGAATCCGAAAACGCATAACACGCATCATCTTTTCCTGATCGCGCTCGGTAATGACGCCGGCGGCTACCATTCCGAGTACGTCTGGTATTACCGCGAAAGTAACAATGAAAACAGCGTCGAGACGATGCGCCTCGTCGACTCAGTCGATCTCGACGAAGACGGAACCGACGAGGTCGTCGTCAGCAAAAGCTTCTACGAGTCGCACGAATACGAGATCCTGAAGCGCGGGCGCAACGGCAAATGGACGATCGTCTACAGCGGCGGCGGCTCCGGCTGCTGATGCGGACGTGATCGAAGCCACACAAGGCTCAGCCCGCCCGGGTTAAACTGCCGCATCGATCGTCTCGCCGTGACTCTTCTGCTTTTCCCCGGATGGCCGAGCGGCTCGCTGGCGCTCGCTACGCTTTTCACGGCGGCGGCGATCCTCGTGCTCGGCGGCATCGTGATGCTGCGGGCGCGGGCGCGGTTCGTCACCTTCCTCTTTTTCGTCATCACCGTCGGCGCGAGCGGCTGGCTGGCGTTTTTCGCGCTGATGTACGGCGCGGCCAGCCCCGAGCATGCCACCGCGTTTGCGCGCGTAGCCGCGGCCTTCTCCAGCGTCCTGCCGGCAGCGACGTTCCATTTCGCCGCCACGTACGTCAGCCGCCGCCGCGCACTGCAGAACGTCATCACCTTCTGCTGGATGTTCTGCGGCGGCATCGCGCTGCTCGAAATCGCCACGCCATACTTCGTGACCGGCGTGCGGCATTTCGGTTGGGGCTACTACCCGATCGGATCGATGTACAACATTTCGTGGGTGGTGATCTTCGCCGGCATGTTCGCCACGGCCATCCGGATGTTGTGGCGCGCCGCGCAATCGAGTGAAGGAACGGAGCGGAAGCGCGCCCGCTCGCTCGTGGCCGGCTTCTCGATCGCCATGCTGGCGATGATCGACTTCCTGCCGACCGTCGGCATCGACGTCCCGCCGCTCGGATTCATCGCCATCCTTGCCTTCATCGCGGTGGCCGCACATGCGATTCGCCGCTACAACCTGGTCGAGCTCACGCCCGAATACGCGGCGGGACAAATTCTGGCCACGATGAAAGGGAGCGTGATCGTCGTCGATCTCGACGGCAAGATTCGCGTGGCCAATCGCGCCGCCTCGACTATGCTCGGCTATCCCGACTCGGCACTCCTCGGCAAGCACATTCGCAGCATCGTGTCGCCGGAAGAAAACCTCACCACCGGCCAGCTCCTGCACAGCCTCGGCGTACTCGAACAGAACATGGCCTGGCGCACCGCGTCCGGCACGCGCATCGACGTGCTGGCCACCTCGTCGTTCGTACGCGACGACAGCGGCAGTCCCGTCGGCATCGTCTACGCGGCGACGGACGTCACTGAGCGCCGCCGCGCCGAGCAGGCGCTGCGCGAGAGCGAGCATCGCTACCGCACCCTCTTCGAAGGCAACCCGCTTCCGATGTGGGTTTATGACTACGAAACGCTCGGCTTCATCGCCGTCAACGAGGCGGCCGTGCAGCACTACGGCTACACGAAAGACGACTTCCTGCGCATGACCATCGAAGACATCCGCCCCGCGGAAGAGCTGCCGAAGTTACGCAGCCTGCTGGACGGACGCCGCGACCGCAATGAGCCGCGCATCGTCAAGCATCGCAAGCGGAACGGACAGGTATTCGACGCCGAGATCACCTCGTTCGAGTTCCTCTCCGGCGGCCGGCGTTCGCGCCTCGTCATCGCGGTCGACGTCACCGACCGGCGCCGCGCGGAGCAGCGCCTGCGCGAAAGCGAGGAGCGTTACCGGCAGCTGTTCGAGCGCAACCTGGCCGGCGTCTATCGCACCACCATCGATGGACGCATCCTCGACGTCAATGACGCCATGGCCCGGATTTTCGGCTATCGCGACCGGGCAGAGCTTCTGGCGCAGACCGCGCACGCTCTTTACAACTCTGAAGAAGACCGCGGCCGGCTGATGGCTCAGGTGCGCGAGCAGGGATCGCTTTCGAATATCGAAGTGCACATGCGCCGCCGCGACGGCACGCCGGTCTGGGTCATCGAGAGCATGACCCTGCTCGACGGCGGCGTGCTCGAAGGAACGATCGTCGACATCACCGACCGGAAGACCGCGCAGGAGCAGATGGAGTATCAGGCCTACCACGACGCGCTGACCGGCCTCCCGAACCGTCTGCTCTTCCGCGACCGCATCGACATCGCCCTCGCGCACGCGAAGCGGCATCACACCGCGGCCGCGGTGATGTTCCTCGATCTCGATCAATTCAAACTGGTCAACGATTCCCTTGGCCATACGGTCGGCGACGCGTTGCTGCAGGAAGTGGCCACGCGGCTCGTGCTCTCCATCCGCGCCGACGACACCGTTGCCCGCATGGGCGGCGACGAGTTCACCGTCCTTCTCACCGACGTCAAGGATCCCGGCGCCTCGGCCGTCGTCGCGCAAAAACTGCTCGAGGCGATTTCGCAACCGATGGTCATCGACGGCCACGAGCTGTACGTCACCACGAGCATCGGCATCGCGCGGTCGCCGGAGGACGGCAGCGATGCCGAGATGCTGCTCAAACGCGCAGACAACGCCATGTACCGCGCCAAGGAAGCGGGCCGGAACAACTTCCAGTTCGCCGCGACCGCTTCGCAGGAGACGGTGTCGGAACGCCTGGCCATCGAGCGCAGCCTGCATCACGCATTCGAGCGCGAGGAGTTCGTCGTTCACTACCAGCCGATGACGAACCTGCTGACGGGCCAAGTCGTCGGCGCCGAGGCGCTCATCCGCTGGAACCATCCCGAAAAAGGGCTGATGTCGCCGGACGATTTCATCCCTATCGCCGAGGAGAGCGGACTGATTCTGCCGATCGGTGAATGGGTGTTGCGCACGGCGGTCAAACAGATGAAAGCGTGGCACGGCGAGCATGGGCCGCTCCGCGTGGCGGTGAATCTTTCCGCGCGGCAGTTCCAGCAGCGCGATCTGACGTCGATGATCGAGCAGATCCTGATCGAGCACGCGTACCCGCCGGAGCTGCTCGACATCGAGATCACCGAATCGACGGCGATGCAGAATGCCGACGTCTCGCTCGCGGTGATGAAGCGCCTGCGTGCGATGGGCGTGCGCATCTCCATCGATGATTTCGGCACCGGCTACTCATCGCTGAGTTACCTGAAGCGCTTCCCGATCGACACGGTGAAGATCGATCAGAATTTCGTGCGCGATCTCTCCGACGCCTCGAACGACGGCGCCATCATCACCGCCGTAATCTCGATGGCCCGCGCGCTGAATCTTCGCGTCGTGGCCGAGGGCGTCGAAACCGAAGCGCAGCTGGCATTCCTCCGCCGCGAGAACTGCGAAGTCGTGCAGGGATTTCTGCACAGCAAGCCGGTATCGGCGGCGGAATTCGAAACGTCGCTACGCGCCCGGCGACCGTAGGCGACATCTGAGCCTTTCTGTCAATGTCAGGCGGCTGTTGACGATCGAGGCGTCGATCGATTCTGCGCATCAACGATTCATTGATGTGCATCAAAGAAATGGTGATACGCATCAAAGAGTCTTTGATACGCATGAAAGGAATCCTGATGTGCATCAAAGGATGATTGGTACGCATCAAAGGAATCTTGATGCGCATCAAAGGACGATTGGTACGCATCAAAGAAATGTTGATGTGCATCAAAGAAATGTTGATGTGCATCAAAGAATCATTGATACGCATCAAAGAAATCTTGATCCGCATCAACGAATCCCTGATGCGCATGACTCGTATCCGAGTCACGGCTGCTGGCCAGGATACCGCCTCGATGTCGATCCCTACCGTGAACGGTACGATTGTTGCCATGAAGAAGCGCGATAAAGCGGCACGCATCGGCGAAATCCTGGATCGCCTCTATCCCGAGCCGCCCATCCCGCTCGATCACGAAAATCCTTTTACATTGCTCGTCGCGGTGGTGCTCTCCGCGCAAACGACGGATGTGCAGGTCAACAAAGTCACGCCGGCGCTGTTCGCGCGCGCACCGACGCCGCGGAAACTCGCGGCGATGAGCGAGAGCGACATCCTCTCGATCATCCGAAGCTGCGGCCTCGCGCCGGGGAAGGCGCGCAATATCCGCAATCTCGCGCAGACGATCGTCGAGGAGCACGGCGGCCGCGTCCCGAACGACATCGAGGCGTTGGAGAAACTGCCCGGCGTCGGACACAAGACCGCAAGCGTGGTCGTGTCGCAGGCGTTCGGCGAGCCGGCGTTCGCTGTCGACACGCACATCCACCGCCTGGCGTGGCGATGGGGATTGTCGTCCGGGAAGAACGTCGAACAGACCGAGCGCGACCTGAAGAAACTCTTTCCGCGCGACGAATGGGCGAAGCGACACCTGCAGATCATCTACTTCGGCCGCGAACATTGCCCGGCGCGCAATCACGATTTCGATGCATGTCCGATCTGTTCGTGGGCGGCGCCGAAGTCGCGTCGGCTCTAGCAAGACCAGGCCGTGCGAGTTGCACCAGCACAGACAAGAGTGTCTGTGCCACATGAATCCTGCCGGACCTGGCGCATGCTGATTAAGGAGAGAGCTTGTGTGGCACAGACCAGACGTGTCCAAATTAGCCGGCGTCGCGCAGTGTGGATTGCTGCAGGGCCGCCGCGAAGCGGCACGAAGCCACCGGAGGTGGCTCGTACGGTA
>DATART010000301.1:0-6104 GCA_036264035.1 Thermoanaerobaculia bacterium
CGACGATGTCTCTACGGCCTCCCAAAGTCCGTACCTGCAGAGTGGGTCGAGCCCTTTCGGCCACCCGTCGAATATCAACCACTTTGAGCCCATTGATGCCCAGCCACCGTTGGGACCTTGGAAAACCGAGAAGACAGAGACGAAGTCGAGCGACAAGCCGGCCGACGAGAAGGCCGCCGCCGATAAGAAACCGAAAATCGTGAAAGTCGTCGTCGACTTCGACGGCCTCACGCAACGCATCGTCGCGCTGCCTCCGAAGGCTGCCGGCTACGACAACCTGCAAGCGGGGAAGACCGGTCAGGTTTTCTATCGGAAATCCGCGGGCGTGAATCGTTTCGGTCCCGACGAAACGAGCCTGGAGCGATTCGATATCGAGAAGCGCAAGGAAGACACGCTGCTCGAAAAAGTCGACGGCTTCGATCTCTCCGCCGACGGCAAACGGATGCTGATCGCGAAGGATGGCTTCTCGCTCGTCGACGTCGGCGACAAGCTCGATCTCTCCAAATTCAAGCTGGCCACCGACAAACTGCAGGTCAAGATCGATCCGCGCGGCGAGTGGCAGCAGATTTTCAACGAAGCGTGGCGCATCAACCGCGACTACTTCTACGACCCGAACATGCACGGCGCCGACTGGAACGCGATGCGCGCCAAGTACGCGGCCTTCCTCCCCGACCTCGCCGTTCGCCAGGACCTCAACCGCGTAATGATGTGGATGTCCTCCGAGCTTTCCGTCGGCCATCACCGCCTCGGCGGCGGCGATTCGCTCGCCGACGTCGAAGCCATTCCGGGCGGCCTGCTCGGCGCCGACTATAAAGTCGAAAACGGCCGCTATCGTTTCGCCAAAGTCTTCGGCGGCCTCAATTGGAATCCGGAGCTGCGCTCGCCGCTCACCGAGCCTGGCGTCGACGTCAAAGCAGGGGAGTATCTGCTCGCGGTCGATGGCCACGATCTCAAGTACCCCGAGGATCTCTACAGCCGCTTTGAGCAGACGGCGGGGCGGATCGTCGAGCTGACCGTCGGACCGAACGCCGACGGGAGCGGCTCGCGCGTCGTCAAAGTCGTCCCGATCGAGGACGAATCGAACCTGCGCAATCGCGATTGGGTCGAAGGCAACCTGCGCAAGGTCACCGAGGCCACGAACGGGCGCGTCGCGTACGTGTATGTGCCGAATACAGCCGGCGCCGGATACACATACTTCAAGCGCTACTTCTTCCCGCAGGCAGACCGCGACGCGATCATCGTCGATGAGCGCCATAACGGCGGCGGAAGCGTGGCCGATTACTACATCGATATCCTCCGTCGTCCGATGATCAGCCACTGGGCCATGCGCTACGGCGCCGATCTGAAGACGCCGCTCGCGTCGATCCAGGGTCCGAAGGTGATGCTGATCGACGAGACTGCCGGTTCGGGCGGCGATCTCCTGCCGTGGATGTTCCACAAGCTCCAACTCGGGACGCTCATCGGCAAGCGCACGTGGGGCGGTCTCGTAGGCATCCTCGGATTCCCCACGCTCATGGATGGCGGTCAGATCACCGCGCCGAACCTCGGCATCTGGACTCCGGAAGGCTTCGTGGTCGAGAACGAAGGCGTTCCGCCCGACATCGACGTCGAGCAGACGCCTGCCGACATCATCGCCGGACGCGATCCGCAACTGGAGCGCGCCATCGACGTGGCGATGAAGCAGCTCGCCGCGAATCCGCCGCAGAAGGACGTCCGTCCGCCGTTCCCGCTCCGCGCCCCAAGCGCGAAGAAGTAGTCGCTCTTTGTATTTTTCCGCCGCCCTGGACGACTCAACGCAAGCAGTCCTTGCAGTTGAGCGAGTCACGGCGGCACTGGATTGGACAAACCAGCCGCAGTGAGTGCCGGGGGAGCATCGTGCTCCCTCGGCATTTTCCGCTTCGATGCGATCCGTGATTGTGCGCGTCAATGCCGCGCGGCGCGTCCGCGTACCGGAACGTACGTAAATGCCTGCGGCAGCGTCATCGTTGCTGTTCCGCAGCTCAAAGCGACGTCGACGCTTCCTGCCGCATGCGGAGGCGCGACAACCGTGGCCGTGGCGTTGTTGACGACAGCCAAACTGGCCTGAACGCCGCCGAACCATGCCGTGCAGGCCGAGGACAGATTCGCGCCGTGAAGCGACACGGTGCCGCCGAAGGTGGGAGCGGACGACGGTGAGACCGAGGTGAGCGACGGCGAGCCTTCGATCACGTCGACGAATAACACTGCGGCGACGTCGGCTGCCGCGCTGACTGTGACCGCGGTCGTTCCGCGTTTCTTCGCCGTGATCGGGATGAATGCAGGCTGACCGGGCGCGATGATCACCGCCGAGGGAACGCCGGCGATCGCCGAATCCTGCGCGACGATCGCGAGCGTCGCCGGCTCGCTGAATGGCGGCTCGATCGTCGCGCGAACCTGCGCGGTGTCGCCGGCCGTAACAGCGAGGCGCGCCGGTGAGAGCAGAAGAGTGGCGCGGGGCGGCGGCTCATCGTCGTTCACGATCGTCACGACGGCGAAGTCGCGGTCGAGTGTGAACGGGAGGCGCTCGCTCGGATGCGGGGTGAAATGAATCGTGAACTGCTCGTCCGGCTCGACGTCCGTATCGCCGGAGATCGGAACCGTGAAGGACTTCGTCGTTTCGTCGTCGAACGTGAGCGTGCCACTCACCTTGCCGTGGTCGGCCGCGGTGGCAGTTCCGTCGACCGTCTCGTAATCAATCGTTCCGGCGATCCGCGTCGGTGACGTACATCTAATCGG
The DNA here is from genome assembly GCA_036264035.1 of Thermoanaerobaculia bacterium. GTDB lineage: Bacteria > Acidobacteriota > Thermoanaerobaculia > Gp7-AA8 > Gp7-AA8 > JADGNZ01. The sequence goes on from DATART010000301.1 coordinate 2,755, forward strand.
CACATCCTTCGATCCGCTGTTCCCCTCGGTTGTGAAGCCGTCCGTGCAGTGCACGACGCCCGGCGTATCGTCGTTCAGAATCGTGACGGTGATGACCGCCGGCTCGACGATGAAGTTCCAGGGCGGTGACGGTTCTGCGCGAAGGTTGATCGTGAACTGTTCGTTCGGCTCGATGGTGTCATCGCCGACGATCGGAACAGCGAACTTCTGCGGGCCCAACGCCGGACCGATGATGATCGAACCGCTGGAGAACTTGAAGTCGTCAAAGCCGGCAGTGCCGGTGGCCGTGACGTAATAGATGGCGCCATAGAGTTCCGAATCAGCCGTGCAAGTGATCTCTGCCAAAGGGAACGATCCGGACGCGCCCTCGGCGATGGAAACCGACGGCGTGCAAAGGACCTTGCCGATGTCGTCGTTCACGATCGTGACATCTGCGCTGAAGTTGATGAACGCCACGTCATTCGCCGGCGTCGCGGTCAGCAGCGAGACGCCGAAAACCTCGTCCAGCTCGAACTTCGTATCTCCGATGATGGGAACGTCGATCGTCTTCGTTCCTTCGCCCGGTTGAAAGGTGAGGCTGCCGCTGAACTGCTGGTAGTCCTCGCCAGCAGTCGCTGTCTGTCCGCTCCCGACTGCGAACGTAATGGTCACCGGGAATCCGGCGGCAGGAGTGATCGTGACCGGAAGATGCGCCATCGTTGTGCCGCTATTGCCCTCAATTACCCGGGTCGGGTGGATTTCGATCTTCGACTGTGTCTCGTCATCGAGGATGAAAACGCGCAGCATCGGTTGGAAATCGAGAGACGCGCCACCAGTAGGATTCGACAAGAGCAGGTCGAAGATCTCGTTGGTTTCGTACAACTTGTCGTCGAAGATGGTGAGGGTGAACGTCTTCGACGTTTCGCCGTCGGCGAAGGTGAGCGTTCCGGAGGCCGGCGCGTAGTCCAGACCGGCGGTAGCGCTGTAAAAACCGGCCTGCGTGGCAGTCGCCGTGGCGTAGTTGACCGTCGCCACGCCTGCATCGCTATCGCGCACCACGGTTACCACGACGCTGCCGGCTGTTTCGGCGACGCCGATCGGTGCCCGTTCCGCGAAGCGAAATTTCCCATGCGCGCGAACGGGGGAGCAGTTCGAAAGCTCCGATGTGTTGTTCTGCGCGTCGGTAGCCGTCGCGGAGACGCCCATCCCGCGCAACACGGAGTCGAACGTCCTGGAGAACGTTGCGTTGCCGCTGCCGTCGGTAGTCACGTTCACCGTCGTCAGGTAGGTCTCTGCCGCTCCGTAGTCTCCGCTCAGGCAGTTGGAGTTGACGAACAACTCGATCGCGTACGAGGAGTTCGGCGCGGACGAGAATGTGCCGGTGACCGTCGCCGTCGGCGTCGGCGCTGTTTCGTTGTCGAGCACCAGCGTGATGACGGGATGATTCTGAAGCCCGTTGGGACCGTTGTCGCCATCGAGCGAGTCGTTGGCCGTGTGTCCGTCACGAGTGTCGCCGAGGTCGATTCCGAAGCCGTTTCGGATGATCGTGTTTTTCGAGATCAGATTGTGATTCTGCGCGCCTGAGCCTCCGCCGATCCAGATGGCCGTCCCCGCGTTGTTCGCGATCACATTTTCCGTGATGCTGCAGTTGCTGCTGCCGGACAACTCGATCCCGCCGCCGCCGTTGCCCATCGCCTTGCCTGTGTAATCAGCCACGCCGATGTAGTTTCCTCGGATCGTCACGGCGTTGAACGATGTGATGCGGATGGCCGCGCCGGTGTTGCCGGAGATCACGTTCGGAATGCCCAGTACGCCGATCTCCAATCCTGTCGATGAGGCATTGCCGCTGACGCTCACGCCGATGCCATTTGGAATCGCGTAGGTGCCCGAGTTCGACAGGCCGATGCGGTTGTCATAGATCGATGTGCCGCCGGCGGTGGCCCTGATCTCGACTCCGATCGCGTTGCCGGAGATGAGATTCGAGATGAGCCGCACTCCGCCGCCGGTTACCAGGACGCCGGTGGCGTTCGCGCCGGCCGTGGACCCGTTGATATCTGTACCGATGAAGCAGCCGGCGACGATCGCCGCATCGCCAGCCTCGACGGCCGCGGCATGGTCGCCATAGATGGCAAAGCCCCGAACCTGGGAACCGCCGCTGAGGTAGAAGACAGGCGCCGAAAGATTGGAAGCATCGATCTCGACCGGCGGAACCGCATGGATCGTCGGGGGCGCGTTGCTATCGATGGTGATGTTGCCCACGGTCGCCGGATATGGCGTCGCTGGCACGAGAAGTCCTTTCACGGCGAACTTGATGAAATCGTTGCCGGGAGTTGCGTTCGCGAGAGTGATGGCGTCGCGAAGAGAACCTGGGCCGGAATCGGCGGTGTTGGTGACCGAAAACGTATCCGCCGATGCAGCAACAGCAAACGATAAAGAAACCGCGAGCACCGCAGCCTGTGCGTACTTCATCCTGTTCCCCCGTTGGACCGAAGCGCAGGATTGTAGACGGAAAAGCCGCATCCTTCGAGAGTTATTTGATCGGCTCCGAGCTTCGGTCGCGATGCGACCGTTCATGGTCGTGCAATTGACGCAATCGCGCGGCGTAACTACCATGTCGCCCGAATGACCGTCGTCGATCCCGACAGTACACAAACCTCCCGCCGCCGCCTGCTCGAGGCCGGCAAAGCGCTCTTCGCCCGCTTCGGATTCGAGCAGACCTCGACCGCGATCATCGCCCGCGAAGCCGGCACCTCGGAGTCGCAACTCGTCCGCTACTACAAGGGCAAAGCGGGTCTGCTCGAGGCGATCTTCAACGATTGCTGGGCCGCGCTCAATCAGCACGTGCAGGGCGTCGTCGTCGCCGCGACGGATGCGCGCGAGGCGCTGGCCGGCGTCCTCGAGACGGTCACCGAGGCCTTTGGACACGACGCCGACCTCGCGTACCTGCTGCTCTTCGAAGGACGCCGCATCCGCGGCGGCAGCTCGGAGATCCTGCTGTCGAAAGGCTTCATCGATTTCGAGAATCTGCTGCGAGTGCTCATTCACCGCGGCAAACGCGACGGCACTTTCCGCACCGACGTCAGCGACGAAGCGATCGCCTCCGCGCTTCTCGGCGCAACCGAAGCGATGATCCGCGACCGCCTGGTGGCGCAACGCGCGGGCAAGCCGAGTCCGTACACGGATCAGGAAATCCGCGCGATTTTCTTTGCTCTCCTGATCGGGCTGCGGCACGAAACGCCAGCCGGGATCAACGCGAGTTGATGAGCAACGGAGCTGCCCCGGCATTTACGTCGCCGGAGGCGACTCGTACGGTAGCCGGTGGTCGCGCGCGAAGCGCGAGACCACCGGGAATATGGATCGTGACGAGTTAT
>DATART010000428.1:0-3568 GCA_036264035.1 Thermoanaerobaculia bacterium
TGTGTCTTCGTAATGGACCAATTCGCCGACGAGCTCCGCGCCGCGTTTGCGGAGCCGGGCGAGCGTATCGTCGATGTCCTCAACGGTGAACATGACGCGTAGATAACCGAGAGCGTTCACCGGGGCGGTACGGTGATCGGCGACGACAGGCGGCGCGAGGAATCGCGACAGCTCGAGCCGGCTGTGCCCGTCCGGCGTACGCATCATGGCAATCTCGACGCGCATGCCGCGCAATCCAGTGACGCCATCTGCCCAGTCTCCTTCAATCGGGGCGCGCCCCTCGAGCTCGAGGCCAAGTTCGGTGAAGAAGTCAATGGCGGCATCGACGTTTTCCACCACGATGCCGACGTTGTCCATACGCGTGACCGTCATGGGTTCTCCTTTTGTCTAACATCTTGCCGCTCAGCGGAAACGCCGGATCGGACCAACGATTGCCGGGATCCTCGGTCATGAGAGCCGACATCTTCTCTGCGACGGCTGAGCTTATCAATTGGTTGATCGACACACGTTCCCGCTCAGCGACTTAGCCAAGTTTTCGATGTAAAGAGTCCGGCAGACGCAGGCTTAGTGCACCCATTCTTGGCTCCTCTCTATCCGCAGATCACGCAGATGCGCGCAGATCGAGGCGATGCCGCTTCACCATTTGCGTCATCTGCGGATCAACTTCACCGCGGGACCGGAATCTCGCTCACGATCCGCTGAATGAAGCGCTGCTCGGGCGTCACGTCGCCGCGGAGCAGGCGGCGGTCTTTCATCACGATGCGGTGCGAGAGGACGGGGCCGGCCAGGCGCTTCACATCCTCGGGGATCACGAAGTCGCGGCCGTTGACCATCGCCAGCGCCTGACACGCTTTGAAGTACGTCAGTGCGCCGCGCGTAGAGACGCCGAGGGCCGCCTCGGCATGCGTGCGCGTCGTGTGGACGATCGACATCAAATAATCGACCAGCGATTCGTTCATGTGAATTGACGACACCTGCTCCTGCAGATCGCGGACTTCCTGCGCCTCCAGCACCGGCGCAAGATGCTCGAGCGCATCGTGCGCGCCGCCGGAACGGAGGAGCTTCTTCTCATCGGTCGTATTCGGATAGCCGATGGTCAGCTTCATCAGGAAGCGGTCGAGCTGCGATTCCGGCAGCGGATAGGTGCCGACGTGCTCGATCGGATTTTGCGTCGCCAGCACCAGGAACGGATCGGGCAGCGCCAGGCGCTTCTTCTCCACCGAGATCATCCCTTCGCTCATCGCTTCGAGCAGCGCCGACTGCGACTTCGGCGTCGCGCGATTGATCTCGTCCGCGAGGAGGATGTTCGTAAAGACCGGGCCGGAGATGAACTCGAACTCCTGCGCGTCCTGGTTGTAAATCGTCACGCCGACGATGTCCGCCGGCAGCAGATCGCTCGTGAACTGGATGCGTTGAAACGACAGCGACAGCGATCGCGCCAGCGCGTGCGCCAGCGTCGTCTTGCCGACGCCGGGGACGTCTTCAAGGAGGATGTGTCCGCGCGCCAGCAGCGCCGCGATGCAGAATTGCACCACCTCGCTCTTGCCGCGGATGACGCGCTCCACGTTCGCCTGCAGGGCGGCGATTTTCTCGAACGTGTGGTGGCGCGGAAGCGGCTGCGTCGTCATTTCTGAGTGGCTCGCTGCAACAGGCATGACCGTCACGTCATTTCGACGGCGTTCCCGTCCGAAGAGTTTCGACTTGTGTTCCCCGGCCGTGTGTGTTGTTGGTTATCCGTTGTCTGTTATCGGTATCGGTTCTCGGGAGTGCAGAGCTAACAACGGCAAACCGATAACGCGAAAACCGACAACCGACAACCGACAACGCCTGCCGGCCTACAGCTTTTTGTAATTCGGGCCGCCTCCGCCTTCCGGCGGGACCCAGGTGATCACCTGATACGGGTCCATGATGTCGCACGTCTTGCAGTGGAAGCAGTTCGTGAAATTGAGGAACGGCACCTTGCCTCGCCCGTCCGCCGTCGGCTGCGGCTCGTAAACCTGGGCGGGACAGAAGTGGAAGCACGGATTGCCAAACTCCTCCGTGCAACGCGTAATGCAGACCTCCGTGTCGGCGATCAGCAGATGCGCGGGCTGATTCTCCTCATGCAGAACGCCGCCGTTGTAGACGCCGGTCACCTTGTCGAACGTCAGCACGCCGTCGAACTTCATCTTCGCCGGCGGATGCGGATGCTCGTCTCCGAAGTAGCGTTGGATGCGCTCCATCCGCTCGTGACCGGCGTGACCTTGCAAGCGGTTCGCGACTCCGTAGCCGCGGCCGCCGGTCACGATGCCGAGTCCCGCGTTGATGAGTCCCGCGAGCTGGCCGCTGTCGAATGCCTGATGAAAATTGCGCTGCTTCCACAGCTCCTCGCGCGCCCAGGAGGCCTCGAACATCGCCTCGTACTCGCTGAGCTGCAACGATGAGTAGTCTTCGTTCACGAGCGCCTGGAACGCAGTTTCCGCCGCCATCGCTCCTGATTTGATGCCGAGGTGGATGCCTTTGAGGCGAGCGCCATTGAGGAAGCCGGCGGAATCGCCGGCGATCAGAAAGCCCTCGCCGAACATGCGCGGCATCGAAAAATATCCCCCCTCGGGGATCGCCTTCGCGCCGGCGCTGATCATCTTGCCGCCTTCGAGCAGCGGCCGGATCGACGGATGCAGCTTGTAGCGTTGGAACTCGTGATGCGGATCGAGCGTCGGTTTCTTGTAATCGAGACCGACCACGAGGCCGATGTCGACGATGCGGTCCTTCATGCCGTAGATGAAGCCGCCGCCGAACGTATCTCCGTCGAGCGGCCAGCCGAGTGTGTGGATCACGCGGCCTGCTTCGAAGCGATCGTCGGGAAGCTGCCAGAGTTCCTTCACGCCGACCGAGTAGACCTGCGGATGTTTGCCGGCGTAGAGGTCGAACATTGTCGCCAGCTGTTTCGTCAGCGTGCCGCGCGGCCCCTCGGCGAGGATGGTGATCTTCGCGCGGATGTCGACGCCCGGCTCGTAGTTCGCCTTCGGCTGCCCGTTCTTGTCGATTCCTTTGTCGCCCGTGCGAACGCCAACCACGCGTCCGTTCTCGACGAGCACGCGCGCTGCAGCGAACTCCGCGAAGAGATCCACGCCCATGTCGCCGACGATCGGCGCCATCCACCGGACGAATTCGCCGAGCGAGATCACGTAGTTGCCGTGGTTCTGCAGCGGCGGCGGCATGATCGGAGCCGCGATCTTCATCTTCTCGAACAGATACCAGAATCCGTCGTCGGTCACCGGCGACTCGATCGGACAGCCGCGTTCCAGCCAATCCGGCATCAATTCGGCGATGCCGCGCGGATCCATCACCGCACCGGAGATGCCGTGCGAACCGATCTCTTTCCCCTTTTCGAGGAGTGCGATCGAGAGCTCGAGCTTCTTCTCGTTCGATTCGTTGTGCGCCTTCACCATCTCCGCGAGACGGTATGCGGCGGCCAGACCGGCCGGCCCCGCGCCGACGATGACGACATCGACGTCGAGAGCGTCGCGCTCGATGCCGGGAAGTTCAGCCATGCATGCTCCTTGAGGTGTTCAAGTCGCGCGGATTG
>DATART010000430.1:0-2629 GCA_036264035.1 Thermoanaerobaculia bacterium
ACTGATCCAGCAGGACGGCCTGTATCGAAAGTTGTACGAGATTCAGTACCGCGAGGCGGCGGTGGCGTAGCGCTGCGTTAGAATCAGCGGCGATGCACAACGAATTCACAGCGATCATCGAGCAGGATGGCGAGTGGTTCATCGCTTTCTGTCCGGAGATTCCCGGCGCAAACGGTCAGGGTCGCACGCGCGATGAGGCAAGAGGCAACTTGGGGGAGGCGATCACCCTCATTCTCGAAGATCGCCGGGAAGATGCTCTCCGAGGTGTTCCGCCGGACGCCATTCGCGAGACGGTTTCTGTCGGTTGAAGCAGCGCGAGCTTCTCCGTCACTTGCGCCGCCACGGCTGCTTCTTGAAGCGCGAAGGTAAGGAGCACGAATTGTGGTCGAATCCGTTGACGGGCCATATCGAAGCGGTACCGCGACATCAGGAAATCCCGAACAACCTTGCGCGAAAAATCTGCAGGTCTCTATCGATTCCGGACATCTAACCGCTACACCGCGCTGATCGCCGCGGCCGGCTCGCCTAGAAATGCTCGAAATTCATCCAGGCGCGCGGCGACGTCGGTCTCGCCGATCTCGATCAGCAGGGTCGTGTAGTGCGGCTCGAACATCAGCATGGAGATGAAGTCGGGCGACTCGGTTTCGCGCGTGCCGAGGGCGCGGGTGAGGAGCTTCAGGTTTCGGGGGAGGTACTTCTCGTGCTCGCCGGCGAGCTTGCCGAGGTCGACCGATGGGCGCATCACGAACAGATCGATCGCTTTGAAACCGTTGCGCTGCGACGCGTCGAGCTTGGAGATCATCTCGTTCATCCGCTGCATGCGCGTGACGTCCTCGTCGATGACGTCGAGGAAGATTGCGTTGATTAACTGACCCATGATCTGGGCTGCTGGAGGATAGCCGGCCACGAGCGGCGTATTCGCTTCGTCGGGAGTGCGCTGGTAGCCGGTCGACATTGCCAGGATGCGCGTAGCGCCGAGGTGTACGGCGCTGGAGAGCGGCGCGGCCAGACGGATGCCGCCGTCGCCGTACCACCGCTGCTCGATTTTCACGGCCGGAAATACGAACGGCAACGCCGCCGATGCCAGCACGTGCTCGACGGTTATGTCCGTCCGCACGCTGCGGCGGTTCGGACCTTCGAAGGTGTCGATCACGCGGCCTTGCGTCCAGCGAACGTTTTGCCCGGTGGTGTAATCGAGGCCGATGAGGGCGACCGCTTTCAGCTCGCCGCTCGCGAGATTCCGGCGGATTCCTTCGATCGGCTGATTGCGGCGCGGACAGCGGTAGACGTCGCGGAGCGTCTCGGCCAGCGGCCCGGCGTTGAGCAATCCGTGCGGCCGCTTGGCCATGCGTGGCGGAAGGATGGCCGTCAGCGCGCTGCGGAACGGCAGCAGCGCCGCGTAGTTGGGCCGGAAGACGTGGCGGCATTCGAGCGAGCACCAGAGGTTCGCAAGCGCTTCGGCGCTCTCGCGGAGCGGACCATCATGCGCCGCCAGAAAGATGGCGTTGATGGCGCCGGCAGAAACGCCGGTAATGATCTGAAAGCGGAGGTTCGGGAAGTGCCGCGCCAGCCCTTTGATGACGCCGACCTGATAGGCCGCGCGCGCCCCGCCGCCGGTGAGCATGACGGCGAGGTCGCCGCCGGTTTCCGGGCGAACATCCTGGATCGATTGGACGAGTTCCATCGCCATTTGTAGCTCAGCCGTTTCAAATCGTGGGCCAAGGGAGTGGAGAGTGGGGTGTCGGGAGTGGGATCTTCACCGCCGCGCGCGACACTCGCACGCGAGCCCAACTCCCACGCCCCACCCCCCACTCCCCGATAACGATACGATCGCATCGTGAGGCTTGCGGTCATCGGCGGCGGCATCAACGGTGCGGGCATCGCGTGGGAGCTGGCGCGGCGCGATTACGACGTGACGCTTTTCGAGAAGGGGCGCTGCGGCGCGCAGACCTCGTCGGCCACGACCAAGATGATCCACGGCGGCATCCGCTACCTGGAGCGCCTCCATTTCGGGCTGGTCCGCGAGTCGTTGCGCGACCGCGCCTGGCTGCTCGAACATCTGCCGTCGCTGGTAAAACCGATCGAGATCCTGCTGCCGGTGTACGACGACAGTCCCCGAAGCCGTTTCACGATCCGTGTCGGACTGGCGTTGTACGACGTGCTGGCGGGCCGCCACAACATTGCGCGGCATACGAAGCTGAGCGCGGACGAATTGATCGAACGTCTGCCGCTGACGCCAGCCGGACTTCGCGGCGGATTTGCATATTTCGACGCGCAGGTCGACGACTACGCGCTGGCGCGGCTCGTCGTCGATTCCGCGATCGCCGAAGGGGCGACGGTGCGCGAGGAGACGCGCGTGATCTCGCTTCGCCGCCGCGAAAACCAGTGGATCGCCGGCACCGCATCCGGCGATGAGCGTTTCGATTTCGTCGTCAATGCCGCCGGCCCGTGGATGAACGCGCTGCTGGCGGAGAACCGCATCAGATCGCGCTATCGTTTGGCGCTCGTCCGCGGCTCGCATCTCGTGCTGAAGCGTCGCGTGGCCGAGGCGGGGATGCTGCTGCAGTCGGTGAGCGACCGGCGGGTCTTCTTCGTCCTGCCGTGGAAGGGGACGACGCTCGTCGGGACG
>DATART010000304.1:0-2734 GCA_036264035.1 Thermoanaerobaculia bacterium
CGTGGGGAGTGGGTGGTGGGGGGTGGGAGAAAGGCGAAGCGAGAATGACGCCGGGTTTATCTCCCACTCCCCACCCCCCACTCCCCACGCCCAATCGGAAGCATCCCCGCTATCGAACGTCGACGCGGTCACCGATGCCGGCTTCGTCAGCGGTACAACTCGGCTGTCATCGACCTCGATCTCGCTGCCGGTCCATGTGATCGAGCGAATCGGCGCCGTCAGCTCATTGATGTTCAGTTCGAACCACGGCGGAGTGACACGCAACGGACGGACGGCGATGTAGAACTGCGCGCGTTCGGGATGCGCGCTGGTGTTGCGGAGGCGATAGCGCGCGTAGCCGATGGGCGCGGCCGCGGTCCCGGCGCCGAACGGCGCGATCTCCAGCGTGAACTTCGGATGGTGCCAGGTCGTCGACGGCAATGGCAGCGAGTCTTGCTCGAGCGATTGCGTGGTGCTCACGTCCGCCCACGTCATCAACCGTCCGTCGATGCGGACGAACGGCTCGAGCGTAAATCCCGCCGGCGTCTCGATCGCTCCATCCTCGGACAGCAGCGGCTTGGCGCCGGTATCTCGATCGACGCCGAAGATCGTCCAGTAGGCGAGCTCGCCGATCAGCCCGCGCGGGTAGCGTCCGCGCGAGGAGTCGCGGGCCATGCGCTGATAGACATTCATGAAGCGATCGCCGAACCGTGGCGGCTCGATGGAGATCTCGTCGATCGCGTAGCTGTCGCCGCCGTTCATGTTGATGCGGACGTAGCGCGCGGCAGCGTTCGGCGTCTGCAGGTAATCGCGTCCGCCGTTGCTGTTCTTCACCGATCGAACGACGGTCCAATCCTTGCCGTCGAGCGACGTCGCGATGTCGTAATCGCGCGCGGCGGCACTCCAGGCGATCACGACTCCGCCGAATTCGCGGACGCTTCGCAAATCGACAGTCAGCCACTGCGCGCCGCCGGCCGCGGAACGCCACGCCGTATCGGCGCGGCCATCGATCGCGCGGTCTGGCGTCTGGCCGTCGATCGAGCTGGACGCCGTGACGACCGGAGCCGACGCATCGACCGGCAATTCGTCGAAGGTGATCCGATCGAGCCAGACGCTGCCTTTGCCGCCGCTGGCCGCGGTGACCGTGACCTCGATCGCCCCGATCTTCGTCAGCACGTGATTCGGCGACGGTCCCCACGCAAACTCGATGTTGCGTTTGTCCGCGACCACCTCCGTCCAGTCGCGCGGAAAGTCCCACGCCACGCGTCGCACCCACCAGACGTTCTCGCCGGATGGATCGATGAACTTGATCTCCAGCGTGTTCGGCGGCGTCTCGCCCCGCACGCGAAACGCGAAGCGATAGTTGTCCGGCAGATCGATATTCACACTCCGCCGCGCCGCCGCCCATCCCCCGTGCCCGCGAAAATCGAAATTCATCCGCATGGCGCCGTGATCTTCGACGAGGCTGAGCGATACGCCGTCGGATGGCGCGGCAGTCCACTTCGAGACGTCGTCAAGATCGTCGATGACGCCCGCCGCGGCCGTAGCGGCGAGAAAAAAGATCAGGATGGCGAGCCGCGAGCGCATGGGGGAAGTCTAACTGTCATCCAGAGCCGCCGAAGGCACGGAGCCGCAGGCAGAGTGCCGTAGGACGGCGAAGGATCCCCGGCTGATAACCGCGGGCGGGAGGGGGAGTTGGCTGGCGCGCGTTTCATTTGAAGAGCCGCCCAACCTTCCGGGTTACCAGCCGGGGATCCTTCGCCGTCCTCCGCTCTCCGGCTTTCGCCTTCGAAGCTGCGGCGGCTCTGGATGACAGGCACGCAACCCCCCGCGGCCCGCGCCGTATACGCACCTACGTTCGTTCAACAGGAGATCCTTCACATGAAGCGTCGCACCAAAATCATCATCGGAATCGTCGTACTGGTCATCGCCGGCGTTCTCACCGCCGGCTTCGCGTCGCGGCGCGGCAAGGACGTCACCCCGGTCACGTACGGCAAAGTGACGCGGCAGGATCTGACCAGCAAGGTCTCCGCGAACGGACGCATCGACGCCAAGCGCAAGGTCGACCTCTCCGCAAACGTCATGGGCCAGGTGGTCAACCTCGCGGTGCGCGAGGGCGACGTCGTCAAGAAAGACGACTTCCTCCTGCAGATCGATCAGAAGCAGCTCGCCGCCACCGCCCGCAGCGCTGACGCCGCGTTGCAGGCCGTTTTCTCCGACCGCGATGCCGCGAAAGCGATGGCCGTCGCCGCGGAACAGGATTACCAGCGCGCGCAGAAGAATTACGAGCAGAAGATCATTCCGCGCTCCGAGCTCGATCGTGCGCAGAGCAGCCGCGACTCCGCGCGCGCCAACGTCATGGCGCTCGAGCAGCGCATCAGCCAGGCCCGCGAAAACCTCAACGCCCCGCGCGACACATTGCAGAAGACCACCATGCGCGCGCCGATGGCGGGCGTCGTTACCGCGCTGCCGGTCGAAGAGGGCGAAGTGGCCGTGATCGGCACGATGAACAACGCCGGCACGGTGCTGATGACGATTGCCGACATGAGTGTCGTCGAAGCGGTCATGGAGGTCGACGAGACCGACGTCCCCTCGGTCAAAGTCGGCCAGCGCGCCACCGTCACCATCGACGCGTATCCGAACAAGACCTTCCCGGGATTGGTGACCGAAGTCGCGTCCAGTCCGATCAAGCGCAACGGAATCAGCGCCGCGAGCAGCACCGAGGCCGTCAACTTCGAGGTCAAGATCCAGATCG
>DATART010000472.1:0-4380 GCA_036264035.1 Thermoanaerobaculia bacterium
GAAGTGCCACCCGACATGCACATGCGTATCGATCCCACCGGGCATCAACGTCCGATCGCCGAGGTCAAAGGTGACGTCGTTCCTCTTCGACGCGTCCGTCACGACACGAACGATCTTCCCGCCCTCAACAACCACCGACGCATTACTCATCACATGCCCGCGCCCATCGATCACCCGCGCCGCGCGGATGACCACGGGTTGGGCGGTGAGGTTGGTGGCGAGGAAGAGGGCGACGAGGAGTGTTCTCATCCGCTTAGTTTAGTAAAAGGACGCGGCTGGCCTGCCGGAGGACCCTTCGATCCGCGCTTCGCCGCTGCGCGCGCGCCTGCGGCTTGGGATGACAGCGTGCTACGCCTCTACGCCGCGACGATTTCCCTTCGCAACATCTAATCTCCAGACCTTCCAAAGCCTTTCCGACACTTGAAGGTCTGGCGGCCAGACCTTCGAACAACGATTTACCTTCTGAAGATCTGGCGTTCAGACCTTAGAATGCGGAAATACCTTTGAAAGATCTGAGCAGCAGATCTTAACGTCTGAAGGATAGAGTTTCTTTGGAGGAAATACATGGCGGCGAAGGGCAAACCGACAGTGACGAACGCCGAGCGGAGTGCGGCGACGGTCAAGAAGATCCTCAAGACTGCCGCGGAGCGTGTTCCGGAGCTGAAAGCACCGCATGAGCCGACATCGCGGAGGATTCGCGGGCATCGGACCGTACCGAAGAAGTTCATTCGCTCGGTGATGGCGGCAGTTGACAGCGTCGAAGAGTTGCGGAGGGTCAGCAAATTCGACACGGCCGAGGCGGAAGCGGCGTTGCAGTTCGAGGCGGCGTTCCGGCCGGTCGTCGATCAGGTGGCGATGCTTCTGGCCAGCCTCACCTACACCATCGACGTGCGCGTCGCCGCTGTCGCCGGGAAAGCGTTGCGGGCGTACGTCATCGGCAAAGGGCTGGCGCGCGACGGAGGCAACCGGCAACTCGTTGACCGCCTTCGCCGCCTCAAGGCCGACCTCGGACGCAAAGGTCCGAAAAAGAAGAAGGACACGTAGATCGGTGGCCGGATTCTCTTACCCGCAACGTCTATGCACTGCCTCGAGACCTCCGGCATCCATCACCACTCCATGCGGGTATGGAAGTGCTAAATGCCCACCTACCTTCCCAACTCGTACAGATACTCCACGAACGACATCACCGCGCCGTCGAGGCCTTGGACCTTTGGGTTCGCGGACTCGACTACGTAGTACTCGTCCGGGGCGTGGGCGCCGCCGCCGTGGCCGAGGCCGAAGTGGCCGGCGGGGAGGCTGACAGGCGGGTTCGTGAAGACGTAGCCTGGGTAGGAGCCGGCGTTGCGCGGCCAGAGGACGGGATCGATTCCGGCGCGTTTCAGGACTGCAATCTGCGACTGGATCAGCGGCGCGGTCGCGGCCGTGCTGGTCGGGTCGTAGCCGCCGGTGACGTTGACTTCGATGTCGCCGAAGCCCCGTTTGGCGAGGTGGGCTTTGAGGGCGGCTACTGCGTCGTCTTTCTTCATGTCGGGGACGAGGCGCATGTCGATCTTGGCCACGGCGCGGTGCGCGAGGATGGTTTTGCCACCCGGACCGGTGTAGCCGCCGACGAGGCCTTCGATGTTCACGGTCGGCTGCGACTCGAGGCGCTCGTTGGCCTGCTGCCAGGGGAGATCGTCGATCCAGTGCTGCACGCCAAGGGACTTTTTCGATTGCGCTTCGCTGCGTTGCGATGAGGCGGCGGCGATCATCGCCTTCTCGTCGGCATTGAGCGGCCGCGGCGTCGGGTAGTTGTCGATGGTGATCGTGTTGCCGTCCGCGGAGACGAGCGTGTCGAGCGCTTTCACGAGGTGCCACGCGGGGCTGTCGACCATCGCTTTCAATGATGAGTGAATGTCCTTCGCGGGACCGCGTCCCCACTTCTCACCGCTCGATACCAGCTCCAGTTCGACCACGCCTTTCGCGCCGAGGGAAACGGTGACGATGCCGTCGAGATCCTGCGAGGCGGCGGGCATGAAGACGCCGCTGCACTTGCGGAGCGCCGCCTCGACCTCGGGGCGATGCACGAGCTGACCGATGTGCGGCGAGCCGATTTCCTCTTCCCCTTCGGCGACCATGACCAGGTTCACCGGCATCTTTTTGCCGGCGCCGCGGATGGCGTGCAACGCGGCCAGGAACGCGGCCTCGGGACCTTTCTGATTGACGGCGCCGCGGCCGATGATGACTTTGCCGAGGTTCGGCTTGTCGACGAGGCGCGCATCGAGCGGAGGCGAGGTCCACTCGGCCGGGTCGAATTGCTTGACGTCGTACATGAAGTAGAGGCCGACGGTCTTCGGCGCGCCGGCATCGAGCGTGGCGAAGACGCCCGGCTTGCCGTCGGTGGTGAGGACAGTGACCTGCTGAAATCCGGCCTCGCGCGCGAGCCTGGCCATGTACTCCGGGCCCGCCGGGAAGTTGCGATCCTCGGCGGCAATCGACGGCAGCGCGATCCAGTCCTGCAATCGCTTGACGGCTTCGTCGTGACGCTTGGCGACTTCGCGCTTGATATCGGACAAGTCGTCGGCGATGGCGAGATTCGCGATAACGAGGATGGCGAGTGCGATCAGTGCGCGCTTCATGTTGACCTCCACGATGTGGCACAGACATCCCTGTCTGTGCTGCGGACGTTTGATTGGCGGGATGCTACCGCAACACTCGGCGCGTGCCTTGTGCGAAAATCCACGCGATGAAATCGCTTTTCGATCGGGCGGACCGCGACTCGCTCCTGCAGCGTCTCAGCCGGCTCCAGCCGGACACGCCGCGGCAATGTGGAAAGATGAATGCCGCGCAGATGGTGACGCATTGCGCGCGAGCGCTGGAGACCGGCACCGGCGACCGCCCGATGAAGCAGAAGCTGATCGGCAAGATCCTGATGCCGTTCTTCCGAAAGTCGATCCTCGGCGAGAAGCCGTTCAGCCGCAACGGCCCGACGGACCCATCGTTCATCGTCGCCGACGAGCGCGAGTTTTCGACGGAACGTCAGAAGCTCGTCGACCTCATCGCCAAGTTCGTCCAGCGCGGCCCCGACGCGGCGGGGAAAGAGACGCACGCCTTCTTCGGCGTGATGACCGGCCAGGAGTGGGGCGAGACGATGTACAAGCACATCGACCACCACCTCCAGCAGTTCGGGTTGTAGGCCGCCCATGCATCCGAGCAGTTCGCAGGCGAAGGAGATGGCCGACGAGTCGATGGTGCGGAACCTCGCCGCGCAGGCCGAGGCCATCTGGCCGCAGGAGGAGCCGATTTTCCTGCGGCATCCACCCAACGGTGATGTTCTCGACGTCGGCTGCGGCACCGGCGAGATCACGGCGCGGCTGGCGGCGAGGTTTCCGGACGCCTCGTTCGTCGGGATCGATCTGGAGGAGCCGCATCTCGATCGAGCGCGCGCGCGTTGCGCGGAGTTTGGTGAGCGCGTCCGATTTCAGATCGGCGACGCGCTGGCGCTGCCATTTGACGACGCGTCGTTCGACTACGTCGTCTGCCGGCATGTCATTCAGGCCGTTCCCGATGCAGACCGCGTGTTGCAGGAGATCCGGCGCGTGCTTCATCCCGGCGGACGCGTTCACGTCATCGCCGAGGATTACGGAATGCTGCTCTGCCATCCGACCAATCTCGATTCGGACGGATTCTGGCAACGTCTTCCGCCGCGCTACGCCGCCGGCGTCGGATGTGACCTTCACATCGGACGCAAGACCTTCACACTCCTTCACGACCTCGGCATGACCGACATCGCCGCCGACTACATCGTCGTCGACACGCTGCGCGTGGAGCGCGACACGTTCGCGCGCATCTGGGAAGCGTGGCGCGACGGCTATACCGATTCGCTCGAACAGTACGGCGGCATCTCGCGCGAGGAGATCGAACAGCGCTGGCGCGAGATGATCGACTGCGTCCGCGATCCGCGCGGCTATGCGTTGTGGCAGGTGCCGGTGTGGACGGCTGCGAAGCCGGACCAGGTCACGGCGCGCGCTCGCCTTCGAAGCGCGTTGCGCCGTAGTGTGTGATTTTCAGCATCTTCCCTTCAATCGTCACGACCTCGGCAGCCCCTTCTTCGGCGAATGTGCCGCCGCCGAGGTGGACGAGTTTGATCGGCGACTCGCCCGCGCCGTCGAGGATGATCGTGCCGTTGTGCACGACGAGAGTCACGTCACCGCCGCGGCCCTGGTACTTGCCGGCGAAGCGCTCACGTTCTTCCGGCGTCAGCGCGACAACCGCCGGCGCCGGCATGCCGAGGACGATGCGAGCGACTTCGTATTCGATGTCGCCGGCCAGCTCGCCATCCGCATTCGCCAGGACGACGATCGAAACGTCGTCGTCCGGATAGTGCGTCACCATCGCATC
>DATART010000311.1:0-14479 GCA_036264035.1 Thermoanaerobaculia bacterium
GAGCGCCCGATCGGTCGGCTGCGCATCTGCCGGATCGATGTTGAGGTGCGTGATGCGTGCGTGCCGGGGTAGTTGGGCGTTCTTCTCGCCGAGGTACGAGCCGCTGATGGCGACTTCGCCGAGAAGCGCGGAACCGTCAGCGAGCTCGGCTCGCAGGCGAACGTCGGCCAGTGTCGACGGATAAATCTCGCCGGCGATGTTGAGAACTTCGGATGCGGTGAGGATCGCTTCGTCGAAGCTGCCGGTGATGTCGGTCAGCGCGGCGAGCAGCAGATTGCCGAGGGAGTGACCTCCAAGCGCCGATTCGTCATTTTGGAAGCGATAGCTGAAGAGGCGCGAAAGCAATTGCTCCTCCTCAGCCAGAGCGACGATGCAGTTGCGGATGTCGCCGGGCGGCAGCATTCCGAACTCTTTGCGCAACGCGCCGGAGCTGCCGCCCTCGTCCGTCACGGTGACGATCGCGCCGAGGCTTGCGATGGACCAGGGACCGTCGGCATCGACGTAGGCTTTGAGGCCTCGAAGCAAGGTCGAAAGCCCGGTGCCGCCGCCGATGGCGACGATGTTGAGGCCGTGATGGCGCATTCGTGCCGGATTGTATGCGGTGTGATGCGCTACTCGTGGGCGCGCAGGAACGTCTCGGGGTTGCTGAACGTCTTGGCCATGCCGAGGCCGCGGCGCACGTTGTGGAAGGAGACCTTGCCGGTCGCCAGCGCCGCACCGAGTTGGACGTACGTCTTCCACTTGCCGCGGTAGCGGTAGCGGACGTCGAGGGCGTGGCGCCAGAGTGCCGAATACTCTTTGTAGAAATCGTCGAGCGGGAGCGTCGTCGGCAGCACGGCGTGGACGATGTCGTACATCTCCCAATCGTGCGTCGTCACATTGTCTTTGGCCGTGTCCCACAGGTCGGTGCCGGGCAGCGGCGTCAGAACGGAGAAGCCGCTGTTGTAGGCGCCGGTGTGATCGATCCAATCGCGCAGGCGTTTGAAATCGTCGCGCGTCCAGGCCGGATCGACGATGAAGTTCGGCGTGAAGCCGACGCCGAGGTCCTGGAGGATCCGGATGGCGCGTTCGTTGTTGTTGGCGGTGTTCTTTTTGTTCACCGCCTTAAGGCCCTCGTCGGTCACTGACTCGAGGCCGAGGAAGATGGCCAGCTTGCCGCAGTCTTTCCACATCTCGATCAGGTGCGGGAACTTGCAGATGATGTCGGTGCGGGTCTGCACGGTGAAGAACTTCTTGATGCCGGCCGCCTTGATCTGCCGCGCCATCTCTTCGCCGCGCTTCACGTTCATCCAGAAGATGTCGTCGGTGATGAAGATCGCTTCCGCTTTGATGGCCTGCAGCTCGCGTACGACGCGCGCCGGCGATTTCTCGCGGAACGTCGACTCATGAAACTTCCAAACCGAGCAGAAGTTGCACTTGAACGGGCAGCCGCGCGCGGTTTCCATCAACGCGAGCGGCTTGTGGAAGTTGATGTAGTAGTGATCGGCGTAGTGCTCGATCAGATGCCGCGCAGGGAGCGGATAGTCGTCGAGATTCTTGCGCGTCGGCGCGTGGCCGGTGCTGATCCAGCGTCCCTCGCGATGCAGCATGAGGCCGGGAACGGTGGCCAGGTCGTGGCCGCGCTGGATTGCGTCGACCATGGCCGGCATCACTTCTTCGCCATCGCCGACCGCGACTGCATCGATCACGTCGTCGTTGAACCAGTTCGGATCGCGCGACGCGTCGTGACCGCCGACGACGACGAACGTGCCGGGATTCTCGCGCTTGATCCGCTGAGCCAGGCGTACCGTGCGGTTGCGCTCCGTCGTGAAGTTGCACTGCAGTCCGACGACGTCCGGCGCGAATTTTTTGCAGAGCGCGAGGCCGTGTTCTTCGCCGTCAATCCGCAGGTCGAACACCTTGCACTCATGCCCCTCGGCTTCGAGACACGCGGCGACGCAGATCGGGCCGAGAGGCTCGACGAAGGTGAGCATCTCCAGGCCGAGAATGCCGCCGACGGGCGGTTTGACGAATGCGACTTTCATTTTGTGTGCAACCCAGAAAAGCGAAGCACGCCGCGCTTATTTCTTCTTGAGCTCCGTGAGCACCAGCTTAGCGACGGCTTTGAGTGTATCGAAAACGCCCGTGCCGTTCATCGCGACCGCTTCGAACGTCGGCTCGCCTTTGAAATTGAGCTGCCGATACATCTCGTCGGCGGGCAGAGCCGTCGGTAGATCGCGCTTGTTGAACTGCAGCACGTACGGAACCGTCTTCAGCTCGTAGCCCTGCTCTTTGAGGTTCTTGTCGAGGTTGACGAGCGACTCGTTATTCGCTTCCATGCGCGCTTCCTGCGAGTCGGCCACGAAGACGACGCCGTCGACACCCTTCAGAATCAGCTTGCGCGAGGCGTCGTAGAAGACCTGGCCGGGGACGGTGTAGAGGTGGAAGCGGGTTTTGAATCCGCGCACGGTGCCGAGGTCGAGCGGGAGGAAATCGAAGAAGAGCGTGCGGTCGGTCTCCGTCGCCAGCGAAATGAGTTTCCCCTTCGCCTGCGGATTGGTCTTGTCGTAGATCCACTGCAGGTTGGTCGTCTTTCCGCACAGCCCGGGGCCGTAGTAGACGATTTTGCAGTTGATCTCGCGCGCTGCGTAGTTGATGAACGTCATGCGTGCTATTCGCTGAAGAGGCTGTCGATGTCCTCGTCTGTGATCTCCGCGAACGGAGAATCGAACCGGCTGGCCAGATTGCCGCGCTCAGCCTCCGATTTGCGCAGCAGGACTTCGAACGTTTTCTCCAGCTCGGCCGATGCCTTCTTGACGCGAAGCCGCACCAGGCCGAGCGAGGAGCGGTCGTCGAAAATGACCACGAGAATCACGCGCTGGGCGACGAGAGAGATATGGATATTGTCGCGCTCCCCTTCGTGGAAGAGGATCGAGAATTCTTTTTCGCCGATGAGTTTGGCCAAGCCGTCGGTAGCGGCGACGTTGCCGGCCGTCAGCGAGGCGAGCGAGGTCGCGTCGACGCCGCGCATGTCGCCGTGAACGGCAATCTGCTGGCCGTTCTTGTCGACCAGAAAGACGATTTTGGAATTGGAGTCGACCTGCAGTCGCTGGAGCGTGTCCTTGATCTGCTGGTACTCCTCCTCGTACATCACGAGATCAGGAGACGCCATGTTGTGTTTTCACCAATTTAACGCGGGAACTGGGATTTGAAATGTAACACAGGTCGCGAGTTAGCTCCGGCAGCAGTCGATCAGTAGATTAGTGGATCAGTCGATCAGAGAGCTTACGATTCCATGCCTCGGCCTTCCTGATCCACTGATCTACTAATCCACTAATCTACTGATTCCTAAATCTCCCGCCGTCCCTCCAACGCCTTCGCCATCGTGACCTGATCCGCATATTCGAGATCGCCGCCGACGGGGAGTCCGAACGCGAGCCGGGTCGTCTTCACGTCGAGCGGACGGAGTTGCTGCGCGAGGTAGAGCGCGGTCGCTTCTCCTTCGACGTTGGGATTGGTGGCCACGATGATTTCGCGGACGCCGCCGGCTTGGACGCGTTTCAGAAGTCCGCCGACGTCGATGTCATGCGGACCGACTCCTTTCAGCGGCGAGAGCGCGCCGAGGAGGACGTGGAAGAGTCCGCGAAAATCGCGAGTCGACTCGATCGTGGGGATGTTGAACGCTTCCTCGACCACGCAAATCACGCTCGCGTCGCGCCGCGGATCGGAGCAGATCGCACACGGTTCGACGTCCGTCATGTTGTTGCAGATCGAGCAACGGAAAATCTTCGACTTCACATCGAGAATCGCGTTCGCCAGCGCTTCGGCTTCCCCCTCCGTGCGCTTGAGGATGTGATACGCG
This sequence comes from Thermoanaerobaculia bacterium, assembly GCA_036264035.1. GTDB lineage: Bacteria > Acidobacteriota > Thermoanaerobaculia > Gp7-AA8 > Gp7-AA8 > JADGNZ01. The sequence goes on from DATART010000311.1 coordinate 3,842, forward strand.
ATACGCGAGGCCGACTTCCCTCCGACGCCGGGCAGGCGCGTCAGCTCGTTGATGAGGTTTGCGAGCGGAGGAGCGGTCAATCTAGAACAGTCCCGGAATCTTCATCCCGCCGGTCATGGCGCCGACGGTGCTCGACATCTCTTCGTCCACTTTGCGCGCGGCCTCGTTGACTGCGGCGACGACGAGGTCCTGGAGCATTTCGACGTCGTTCGGATCGACGGCTTCTTTGTCGATGGTGATGGCGAGCAACTCCTTCGACCCGTTCATGGTCGCTTTGACCATGCCGCCCCCTGCCGTTCCTTCGACTTTGAGCGTGGTCATGCGCTGCTGCATCTGTTCCTGCATCTGCTGGACTTGCTTCATCAACTGCTTCGGATTCATGCGCTCTCCTTAACGCTTGCGTGATTCGACGATGTCGGCGCCGAGGTGCTTCTGGAATGCCTGAACGACCGGATCGTCGCGAAGAGGCGAGGACGATTTCGCAGCCGGCGCGCCGGCTGCCGGCGAATCTGTTTTCACGTCGATCGTCATCGGTTCGCCGAAAACTTCGGCGGCAATCGGTTCGAGCGCGGCGCGGGCGTTGCTGACCTGATCGGCGGTAAACGAATCGGCGAACGTGAGCAGCAGCTTGTTGCCGTCGCGCTTGCGCGATTTTGCCGCGCCGAGGTAGCCGCCGATGAGCGGGCGCGCTTTCTGGACGCGTTCGATAAACGATTCGATGGTGGCGTTTGCAGACGACAGCTGGTCCGCTTCGCGGCGTGCGGGTGGGGCTTTCGGCTCAACGGCCGCGCGAGGCCGCGGCGCGGCCGCCTGCGGAATCGCAGCACCGCCGGCGAGCGCCTCTTCGACCGCGCGCAAGCGAGGGAAGGTGGCCGCTTTCAGCAGCGCGATCTCCACCGCCAGCCGCTGATGCTCGGCGCGATTGACCGTCTCATCGTCGCGCAGCAGCAGGTTGGCGATGCGCAGCAGTTCCGAGTATGAGAACTTCTCCGCGGTCGTCCGGATGGCCGGCAGATCCTCGGGCGCAACCGCGAGCATCGACTCATTCGCGCGGCCCGCCACGAGCAGCAGGTTGCGCATGAAACTGAGCAGATCGCGATACAGCATCTTGAAATCGCGTCCGGTCTCCGACGCCTCATCGAGCGCTTCCAGAATCCCGCCGTGATCGCCCTCGGCGATGAGCGCCGCGATGCGCGCGAAGAAGGTCGTGTCGGAAAGTCCGAGGACGGTTGCAACGTCGGCGGCGGTGATGGAACGTCCGCCGAACGCGATGACCTGATCGAGCAGCGACAGCGAGTCGCGAACGCTTCCCTCGCCGCGCCGCGCAATGATCTCGATGGCCCGCGCGTCCGCCTCGATCCCCTCGGCATCGACGATTTTCCGGATGCGCGCGATGAGGTCGTCGAGCGTGATCTTGCGCAGCAGTTCCTTCTGCACGCGCGAGATGATCGTCTGCGGGACTTTGTTGATCTCCGTCGTGGCGAACATGAAGATCACATGCGGCGGCGGCTCCTCCAGGATCTTCAGCAGCGCGTTCCAGGCGCCGGTGGAGAGCATGTGCGCCTCGTCGATGATGAAGATGCGGTTGCGGTCGCGCGCCGGCTGAAACTGTGTCGTGTCGCGCAGCTCACGGATGTTGTCGACGCCTGTGTACGTCGCCGCGTCGATCTCCCGCACATCCATGTCGATGCCTTCGGTGATCTCGCGGCAGATCGTGCACTCGTTGCACGGTTCGGCGGTCGGACCTTTGACGCAATTCAGCGCCTTGGCCAGGATGCGCGCGGCCGTGGTCTTGCCGACGCCGCGAACGCCGGCGAAGAGATAGGCATGATGGATGCGCTGCCCCTCGATCGCGTTCTGCAGCGTGCGAACGACCGTCTCCTGCCCGATGACGTCGCTGAAGGATTGCGGTCGGTATTTGCGCGCGAGCGCCTGGTAGGACATGTGGCGTGGAGTCTAGGGATGTGCGGGATGGAAAACCAGCGCCGTCGTTGCGACACGCTGAGAAGAGCCCAGGCCGTACTGCGTCACACAGGGGAACACCTTATCGCTGCTTCCTTCCGGACCTGACGAGGTTCGGTGCGCCTGCTGCACAGGACCCGGGCTCATCCCAACGGGCCGTAAAATGGGACGGCATTGTAATCCGCACGGGGCATGAACCGAGGGGGCGACGAGGAACTTCCAGGAAGCGGCGTCGATTCACCGTTCTGTCGGCCTCTTCACGGAATCATCGAGCCGATCAGGTCCGTTCGCAACGCACAGATGATCGTAGCCCGGTTCGTCGCTCTCACACTTTCACTTTCGGTCGCGGCAGTTGCCGTGGCGGACGCCGGTTGCCGCCGCGCGCCCAGCTTCGCAGAACCGACGATCACGTCGTTGTTCATCACCTCTGCTGCCTATGGTGATTTCAACGAAGATGGACGCCCGGATGCCGCGTTGATGCTGAGCGGCGATAGCCGCATCATCGCTCTCAACCGCGGTACCGTTTTTCAGCCAATGCCGCGTGAGATCGTGCCGGGTGGCTCCAGCAGCGACCTTGTAGCTGCGGGCGACGTGAACCACGACGGACACCTCGACCTGATCTATCGGCGCTATAACTACGTGCAGGTGGCGCTGGGGTGGGGTGATGGCACATTCAAGCCGCTGCTTCCCACGTTGCTTCCGCGAAACAAAACCGGCTCGTGGCGAATCGTCGATTTCGATCACGACGGGACTCCCGACTTTGTCGACTTCGATTTCGATTCAGGGGGTTTTACGTTCGTGAAGTCAAAAGGCGACGGTACTTTCGGCGAGGTTGGTCATGTCGATCTTTCCGGCGGCTTCCTTCAGAACATCTTCACAACAGCGGGTGATTTCGATGGCGATGGCAATGTGGATGTAGTGAGGATCGCCACGGAGCTGCCTTCGTTCAGCACGTCGGTAACGTTCGGCTGGAACGACGGCAATTTTCACTTTGCGGAAACGAAGGAGACCATCCCTGTTGGCTTTTCCCTCCAACCTGTAGACATCGACGGCGACGGCGCCGAGGAGCTCGTGACCATCGACGACGGTTCGCTGGTCATCTTGCGAGCCAGAAACCGGCATGTGGCCATTGAGCGGATTCCTGTCGCGCCGCCGGGAACGCGGCAGGTCCTCAACAATCCGATGATGCTGGACGCCAACGGTGACGGTATCCGCGATCTGGTCTTCAACACCGGCAACGCGATTGGGGTCGTCTGGGGGACCGCCGGCAACCATTTCCGCGATGCCAGCTATTTTGAATTGCCCGGGAGCCGAAGCTTCGCGGCGGTGGATCTCGATGGCGACGGAGTTCCCGACATGGCAGCCACAAGTGGCAGCGAGGGCCTGCCGGTGCTGTACGGTGCCGCGCTTGCCGCGGGAAGCCCGAATGCAAACCGCGTCTATCCGGTGGGGTTCAACCCGGCAACGCTTGCGCTCGCCGATGTCGACGGTGATGGATCTCGTGATCTGGTCACAATCGCCGACCAGTCCACGGATCCGCTTAGGGTAATGGTGCTTTTCGGTGATGGCCACGGCGCGTTTGCGCGCGCCGCCAAGCCGTTCGTAATGCCTGCGCGCTATTCCGGGAGCCGCGGCTTCGTGGGAGATTTTGATGGGGATGGTCGTGCCGATCTCGCAGTCACCTCGAGCTCCATTACGACACAGCCGATCATCGCGTTTGGTTCCTCCGACGGCTTCGAAACTCCGTCCCTGGAGATCCCCGCCGACAGCCTCCTCGGTCGTATCTCCCTCGGCTCGCCGGCAACGCAAGGACTCATCGCCTTGAAGGGCGATGACGTACTGCTTGTCACGATTTCATCGGGCCGCAATGTCACGGCGTCAACGATCTACCACCGACCGTCAGGTGCCGGGATCCTCGTAGTCCGCTCGGATGCGAATGCACCCCCGCGGATCGCAGTCGTGACGGCGAATGACATCCGTCTGGTTAGCCGCGTCGCCGGCAGCTGGCAGGAGAGTGTTCTCGTGGCCGGGTCGTACACCGGAACGTCAGGCATCGCGTCAGCCGACTTCGATGGCGATGGCCGTGCTGATTTCGTCATCTGGGACTCATCCGCGGAGGTGTTCCTCGCGCGAAGCGACGGTTCCTATCGTACGCAGGGGCTGCAGACGGCGATCGGTTTCATTGACTCCATCACACCGGCAGACTTCGACGGCGACGGAACCCCCGACCTCGTGGTAACCACGCGTGGAAACTTCGGTGCGCCCGGGATCGTGCAGGTGCTTCGCAATGCCGGCGGTAGTTTTCAGCCTTATGCCACAGCGATGAGCGGCGCACCCTTTCGCAATGGCGTGGTCGTTGACGATGTCGACGGCGACGGCCGTCCCGATGTCATGATTCCGTCCTTCGATGGCCCGGAGGTGTTGCGCAACATCTGCGTCACACCGCGGATCCGTGTGGCCGCTGTGCCCGCAAATCCCTCAGATGGTGGTCACGTCACGCTGGTCATTCACGCGCTCTCAACGGATGCGTTTGCGATCGGTGTGATCACGATCAGCGAAGGTCAAACCGTGCTTGCAAGGCAACAGCCGGACCTGGCATACGACCTGGCGACGGTGAGCTGGACATCGGCAGCGCTGACGCCTGGAACCCACACGTTTCGAATCGACTACAACGATCAATTTGGTGGTTCATCACAAACAGAAGTAGTGGTCACCACCAAACCGGCGATTCCGAAGCATCGAGCCGCGCGGCGCTGACGGCATCGCTGACGGGTTGTTTGGTCGTTGGCTATACTCGGCGCGCTTGTCCAGCCGGTTGCTGACCGTCTACCTCTTCGCGGTCATCCTCGTGTCCGGAGTGTGGATCGGTACGCCGGCGCCGGCTATCCAAGGTTGAATCTCGCGTTCCGGTGGCGATGGCGGCAGGTGAGCTGATGGGAGTGTTCGGTCAGTAGCCGACCGGCCGCGTCTTCATCGGCGTGAACGTGTTCGCTGGGCCGAAGTTCTTCGATAAGTACGCGATCACGGCCGGCTTGTCGGAGTCCTTCATGAGCGCGCCCCAGCGGATCATCTTGTCGACTTCGGCTGTCCATTGTTTTTCGGTCAGGCGTTGCTGGACGAGGATGTCGGGGGAGTGGCACGGGAGGCAGCTTGCTTCGACGAGTTGGCGTCCGGTTCCGGCTGGGAGTGAATGGAACTTCGTGCCGAGGATGGGGAGGGTTGGATCGTAAGGCTTTTTCGGCGCGGCGGCGACGGCGAATAGGAAGACGACGATCAGCATCCGCTTCATGCCGTCACCTCGACATCGACGAAGTGCCAGGAGTTGTGGAGGTATCCGCTCTGGTTCCATGCGGCATCGCGCGGCTGGATGTTTCCGCGGCTGTCGGTCGCACGCGCGCAGATGCGCGCGGCGCCGGCGCGCGATGGCGTCCAGCGATGCGACCAGAGGCGCCATGCGTACGGATCGTGACGGGGATCGAGTGATGCTTGGATCCAAGTCGCGCCGTCGTCGTCGCTGAGCTCGACCTGCGCGATGTCGGGCGCGCCGGAGAATGCAAAGCCGCGGATCTCGTACGAGTGTCCGGCTTTCGCTTTCTTCGGCGCCGTCGTGATGTTCGACTTTACGAACAACTCCGTCACCGGCGACATCTCCTCCGGCTTGAACGCGACGCCCGGCGCGCCGATGGTTAGCGGATAACGGTAGGCGGTCTCCATGTAGAAGCCCTTCTGCGATTCCGCTTGCGGTGAGAGGCGGACCAGCCATTTCATCCAGTGATCGCCGGCCCAGCCCGGAACGATGAGACGCAGCGGCGCGCCGTGGGCGACCGGCAGCGGCTCGCCGTTCATCGAAAACGCGAGGATGCCGTCCGCGAGCACCTTCTCCATCTCGATGCTGCGATGGAACGGCGGCACCTTGCCGGGGGGATCGTCGCTGCCGAAGACGTGCAGATGTTTCGCCGACGTCTTCACGCCCGCGCGTTCGAGCACGTCGCGCACGCGCACGCCGCTCCACCGCGCGTTGCCGGCAGCGCCGTAGCTCCATTGCACGCCGGGAACTGTTGGCGCGTAGAGTCCGCGGCCATTGCCGGCGCATTGCAGGACGCACGTCGCTTCAGCGCGCGGAAGTTTTTTGAGGTCGGATAGCGTAAGCTGTGCGGGACGTTCGACCTCGCCGTCGATCGTCAGACTCCACTTCTTCGGGTCGGGCGTGCGCGGGATCCAGTGGCTGCGGACGAAGAAAAGTTCGTTCGGCGTCACGTAATCGGTCAGCAGCGCGAGCGGCGTTTCCGCATTCACCGCATACCCATTCATCTGCAGCATCGACTCACGGACATGAGGCGTGGCCGCTTTCTGCGCGGCGAGCAGCGGAGCGGCGGCAAGCAGCAGGAAACGTCTGCGGTCGATGCCGTCGAAGGTCATGACGCGAAAGTCTATCTCACCATGAACAAACGACTTGATGCCGGCGCCGGACAAAGTGGTCCGGGATTTGCCCTTTGGCGGACTCAGATGAAGCAGAAACGCCGCACCGCTGATTACACCTGGACGCCGCCGCGCGACTTCTTCGACATCTGCGCGTGTCAGCGGCACGCGCGACGCGAACGCGCGCTGTGGCGCCGCGCCGTCCGTGGTGCGCGCAAACGCGCGGTCACCTTGTTCGTCACGGTTCCGCTCGCGTTCTGCGCCATCGGAATGGAAGCGATGAACGTCTCGCTGCCGTCACTGGCGAAGCATGCGATGGAGATGAGCAGCAACGGCACGCGCGACTTCAAAGTTTTTGCGTCGCGCAAAGTACGGGATACGTTTATCGAATCCGATCAGGTCGTGAACACGCTCACCTTCGACCGCGCCAAGGAAGACTTTTTCAATGCCGAGGTTCCGTACGGCTCGATCATCTATCGCGAAGCGTTGAGGAATCACTTATCGCCGGAGCTCATCGCCGCCGTCGTCGAATCCGAATCGGACTTCCGTCCGCGGCTCGTCTCCGGAAAAGCAGCGCAGGGCCTCATGCAGATCGTTCCCGAGACCGCGCGTCTCATGCACTGCGACAATCCGTTCGACCCGCACGCGAATATCGCCGCGGGCACGCGCTACCTGCACTACCTCGTCGACCGTTTCGGCGACGAGAAGATTGCGCTGGCCGCCTACAACGCCGGCGAAGGCACGGTCGAGCGCCTCGGGGGCGGCATTCCGCAATACCAGGAGACGATCGACTATCTCCAACGCGTCACGACGCGCACGAAGCTCTACCGCAAACGCGTGCAGAACCGCTATCTGGCGTCGGTTCGCATGCAGGCCTCGATCATCGCGCGCTGACTGGCGCGGGCGCCTCGACCGCCACGGGAAGAGTGAAGAAAAACTTCGTCCCCTTTCCTGGTTCGCTCTCCACCCAAATCCGTCCGCCGTGCGACTCCACGATGCCTTTCGCGATCGGCAGCCCGAGGCCGGCGCCGAGGCGCGCGGTGCGCTTCGCCTGCCAGTAAGGATTGAAAATGTCGCCGAGGTTTTCGCGCGGGATGCCCGGGCCGGTATCCGCAACAGTGATGAGTACCTTCGCATCTTCCGGCTCCGCGCGGCACGTGATCATTCCGCCGGGCGGCGTGAACTTCATGGCGTTGCCGATGAGGTTCGACAGCACCTGCAGCACGCGGTGGCGGTCGGCATAGACCGGCGGAACGTCTTTCGGCGCCTGGCACTGCAGCGTGATCGACGCGGTCGCCGCCTGCGACTTGAACAGTTCGTAGGTCTCTTCGAAGAGCGACTGCACGTCGAGCGGCGCGGGCTCGATCGGCAACTGCTTGCCGCCTTCGAGGCGCGTCACGTCGAGCAGGTCCTCGATCAATCGCTGCATCCGTTTTGCGGAGATGTCGATGATCTCGAGCTGCTCGCGGTCGTCGGGCGCGATCTTTTCCGACGTCTGCAGCAGAGACGCGGCGAGCATCACCGCGTTCAGCGGATTGCGGAGGTCGTGCGACACGATGGCCAGCACCTCCTCGCGCGCCTGCACCGCCTGCTGCGAATCGCGATACAGCCGCGCGTTGTCGATTGCCAGCGACCCGTGGCGCGACAGCTCGCTGACCAGCGCCGCGTCCTCCTGCTTGAACAGCGTTCCCACCGCCGCCGCGGTCAGGATCACCCCGAGCGTCTGCCCGCGGCTGACCAGCGGCACCGCCATCAGCGAGCGCTGCTCCTCGGGTGGGACGCCGGCGTACGCCAGGATCGACGACGCGTAGCCGATGATGCGCGACTCGCGCTCGCGGATGACCAATTCCAGCGCCTCGGGGACGTCGCGCATGATGTTGCCGACGCACTTTTCCAGCTCGTGCTCGCGGACGACGTCACGATGCGAAACGGCGGCGCGGCGAAGCGCCCCGTCAGACTCGCACAGATCGATGACGCAGATGTCGGCGATGTTCGGCACGATCAATCGCGCGAGTGTGGCGATGGCGTGCTCGTAGTCGAGCGAAGACGCCAGCTCTTGTCCGGCCGTCGCCAGAAACGCGGCACGCCGCTCCTCGCGTTCGGCCGCGGCACGCGCGCGTTGCGCGTCGGCAGCCTCGCGCTCCGCTTCCTGGCGCCGTCCCATCGCCTCGCGCGCCAGCAGGCGCATCTGCCGGCCGAGGCCGGCCACGAGCAGCGCCGAAGTCAGCGCGAGGAGAGTGAGGATGATCGTCAGCGATTGGCTCAACTTCTCTTCGTCGCGAATCTCCGTCAGCCGTTGATCGATCGCGCCCTGAATCGAAATCTCGAGTGTTCCAGCGGCCTTCAAGGCATCCTGGTAGGACGGATTTTTTTCGAAGAGTCGTGTCAGCGAGACCTCGGCAACGATATGGCGCGACAGGAACTCGCTCGAGATCACGTCCGCATGCCATTTGTCAGACTTCGCGGCCAGCGCCCGCAGATCGGCGGCGACCTCGGGGCCGAGTTTCGGCACGAGCTTCTGCAACGTTTCGTAGTCGTGGCGCTGTTCGTCCAGCAGGCGCACGTAGTCGGCGCGATACTGCGGTTGGCCATTCGTTGCCTGCCACGCGATGATTTCGCCCAGCTCCGTCGACAGATCCGCCTGGATCTCGTTTGCCGCGCGACGCGACGGTTCGGCGACCTCGGTGATCTCGGCGCGCATCTGCGACGTGTGCCGGCCGAAATAAATCGGCAGCAGCACCAGCGTCAGCAGCGAGGCGATGATGAACACAACCGGTACGATCGTCGTCCACGTGCTGTCGGGGCCGACGCGCCAGATGCTTCGCCGTTCAGTTTTTCGTTCTTCCACAACGCTCCGCGTCAACTCTCCGGCACGTTGGAATGACGCCGATCGATCTCTTCCTTCGTCGGCATCTCCGCCACCTGCGCCGGCTGCTCGTCGATGGCGTCTGCGGTCGACGGCTTGCGCGTTGCGTGAAGCGGATCGTCGTTCCCCTGCCGGATCAGAGTTTCTTTTGTTTCTTCTCCCACGAGATCCTCCTTGGACGCAAGCCCGGATGCAGCAATATGCTTGCCTTCGCTACCGATACGAATGCGCACTCACGATCGCAGAATCTTCCAGCGCCTCCGGCTGCCGCGCCCGATCCTCGGCACCCTCGATGGCCAAAACACGCTCATTCTCGACCTCGGCGTCATCGGTGCCTTCGTCGAGCACTTCGGAGTTACGACGCCGAGGACCCGTTCGCGGTTGCACTTTCAGTGGATGGGCGAGCCGATCGAAATCATCTGCGATGTAGCGCGGACGGAAGTCGTCCGGCGGTCTGGCGCGAGCGCGCTTTCGCACACGGGCTTGCGGTTCGTCGAAGCGGTCGGCCGCTCCGAGGAAACGTTGCACGACCTGATTGCCTCGTTTGTCGGAAAGATGCTCGCAGCGCAGAAAGCAAACGCAGATGGCGTCGCGCGTGAGGGAGACGATCTGAAGCTGATCGATATCGGAGGTGCGCGGCGCGTACGCATGCAGGGCCTCGTGCGCTACCGCTTGCAGCCGGACGGCACCTGGTTGCGCGCGCTGACCGGCGATCGCCGTCAGCCGCCTGACGGCTTCACCGTCGCGGCGTACGAGTACGAGTCCGACCTCGAGGCGCTCTGCCTCGCCTACGAGATCGCCGACGAGGAAGGCCGTGCCATGATCCGGCTGGTGTCGGAGCTGAGCGTCAACACGGTCGATCCGCGGTGAACGTCGATCCTGAATTCGGCCGGATCCTGCTGCGCGTCGTGCTGGTCGGCGGAACGATCATCGTCATCGGCGCGACGGGATCGTTCTTCGCGTTGCGCGCATTCGCGCCGACGGCGAAGAAAGGGAGCGACTTTCGGGCCGTCGTCATCGTGATCGCCGTGCTGGCGATCGTGATGGTCGGCTGCTTCGTGCTCCTGATTTTTTCGTATTCGAAGCGTTGATCTCGCGAAGGACGGCATCCGTGTGCTGGCCGAGTGACGGCGGCGGTGAGCCGATGTCGAGCCGCTCGCCGTTGATGCGAACGGGATTGCGCACGGCGTCGTACGTGCCGATCTGAGGATGTTCCACAGACTCGACCAATGCGCGAGCGGCCGGAGTGCGCAACGCTTCACGCACGCCGCGCACGAGCGAGGCCGGAATCGCCGCGCGGCGGCAGCGAGCCACCCACTGCGCGGCAGTGCGCTGGCGGAATGCATCTTCGAGAATGGCCACCAGCGCTTCGCGATGCTTCACACGCTGCG
>DATART010000319.1:0-4155 GCA_036264035.1 Thermoanaerobaculia bacterium
GCCGACTCGCGAAAGCACGCCGCGTTCACCGGCAGGCAAGCCACCATCAGCAGCAAGATCGGCGGCACCTTCACCCTCGGCGAGAGTGACGTCACCGGGATCAACGTCGACCTCGTTCCCGGACGACGCATCGTGCAGGCCTGGCGGCACCGCCGATTCCCCGAGGGCATCTTTTCGATGGCCGCCGTCACGCTGAAGCCGACGCCAGATGGCGGTACAGAGCTGGTGCTGGTCCATCGCGGAGTGCCGAAGGATCTGATTCCTGAAACCGAACAGGCTTGGCGCGATCAGTATTGGTCGAAGATCAAGGCCTACGTCGACCGCCAAGTGCGATAAGCGCAACTGCCGTCAGCCCCGCCGCGCTGCCTCGATCGCGGCAACGTCGATTTTCTTCATCTGCATCATTGCCTCGAAGGCGCGCTTCGCCTCGCCGCCGCCGGCCGCAAGCGCGTCGGTCAGCGCGCGTGGGGTGATCTGCCAGGAGAGTCCCCATCGGTCTTTGCACCAGCCGCATGCACTCTCCTGCCCCCCGTTGTTCACGATCGCGTTCCAGTAGCGGTCCGTCTCTTCCTGATCGTCGGTCGCGATCTGGAACGAAAAGGCCTCGCTGTGCTTGAAGGCCGGGCCGCCGTTGAGACCAAGACAGGGGATGCCTACAACGGTGAACTCGACGGTCAGCACATCGCCCTTTTTCCCATCCGGGTAGTCAGCGGGCGCCTTGTGAACCGCGGTCACTTCACTATCCGGAAAGGTGGCGGCGTAGAAGCGCGCCGCGTCAAGCGCGCCTTTGTCGAACCAGAGACAAATCGTGTTCTTGGGTGTCATGTTCGTATGCTCCTCTTATGCAGGTTTTTGGACAGAGTGCGTCGTCAGATGTCGCGTAACACAAGGCCGTGCTCGAAACGATGATCGCCCTCTCGCGGGATGGCGGGGTCGTCGCGGCAGATGAGGACGTTGCGCAGCTCGATCGCCGTATCGATCTCGACGCCGTGCGCGACGATGCAGCCATCGAGTTTTGCGCCGCGTGCGATGCGGCAATCGTCCCAGACCACTGTATCGGTAATCGCGCCCTCGATGAGGCTGCGCTCACCAGCGATGCTGCGCGACATTGCGCCCGTGACCGTTGCGGTGTCGTGGACGAGCGAATCACCCGCGATGGCCGATTCGGACGGCGCGAGCTGTCCGCGCACCATCAGGTCGAGCAACGTCCGCGATGCGGTCATGTAGCGCTGTGGCGTTCCGATGTCGAACCAGAGGCCGTCATCGACGACGCCGGCGATGCGTTCGCGTCCGCTGTCGATGAGCGGCTGATAGACCTCGTCGACGATGCCTGAGAAATCTTTGTCGGGGAGGTAATCGAAGATGCGATTGGAAATGAGATGCGTGCCCGAGAACATCAGCGCCTCGCCGCCGCCCTTGCCGAAACCGGTGATGACGCCGTCGTCAAAGTAGACGGGTGTAAAGCGATCGCCTGCGGGCGGATGGCGTAGCGTGAGCGCGGCGAGCGCATCGTGTTGGCTTCGCGAGGCTCGAAGCAAGTCGTACGGCGGAAACTGAATTGTGTCGCCGTTGACCAGAAAAAACTCGGACTCGTTTTCCAGCAGCGACCGCACCTTGCGTACGCCGCCGCCTGTACCGAGGATTTCGGGCTCGAATGAGAATTCGAACTGGGCCCGGCCGGCGTAGCGATCGCGCAGATAGCGCTCGATCGGCTCGGGGAGGTGATGCAAGTTGACGACGAAGTCCTGGATGCCGGCAGCCAGCAGCGCCTCGACAGCCCATCCCATCAGCGGACGGCCGCCCAGCGGCACGATCGGTTTCGGCATCGTGTACGTCACCGGCCGCAGGCGCGTGCCGTAGCCGGCGGCGAGCACCATTGCCTTCATCGAAGGTTCCCTGCGGCGCGACACCAGAAAACGAATGTTGAATGTTCAATATGTTCAATGTTGAATGTTGAATGTTGAATGAAGAGGGCGAATCGTGCGCGACGCGAAGCCCATTCAACATTCAACATTGAACACTCAACATTCAACATTTGCATTTCAAAGCTGCTCCGGCGGAAAGATCATGTTCTCGCCGAGGTCCGGCCTCGTGCGCCGCGCCACGCGATAAAGATCCGCGTACGTCTGCCGGATCGCTTGATCCATGTTCATGCCAAGATCGGCGGCGATGCCGCGAATAACGTCGATTGGGCCTTCGATTTCGAAGTAGTCACCGATCGGGGTGCGGTCGAGGACGACTTCGACGTCGTTGATGCGCCAGACCTCACGGAACTTCTGGTAGCGGAAGACCGGCTTGTAGCCGAGGGCGTCGAAGAGCTGGATGGCGCGCTCGAAACTCTCCACGCCCGTCTGCACTTCCTCGCGCGACTTCACGCCGCCTTCGATCGACATCGGCCCTTTGAACGTCGCGATCGAGTACTTGCCGAACTTGCGCACGCGCAGCAGTGAGCCTTTCGTGCGCAGCTCGCCGCGGCGGTCGAGGACGATGTTGTCCTCGAACGTTTCGGGATAGAGGCGCTGTCCGCCGATGTCGTGCAGCTTGCGCACGAGCTCATTGCGGTCTTTGAGGGCGAACTTGACTTCGATTTCCTGGGCCATCAGCTGCGCAGGACCTCCACGCCGGGCAGCGTCTTGCCCGAGATGAACTCCAGCGACGCGCCGCCGCCCGTGGAGATGTGGCTGATGCGATCCGCGTAGCCGGATGCCTTCACGGCTTCGACCGACTCGCCGCCGCCGACGACGGTGATCGCATCGGCCGCGGCGACCGACTTTGCCATCGCCATCGTTCCTTTCGCGAACGCTTCTTTTTCGAAAACGCCCATCGGGCCGTTCCAGAAAATCGTCTTCGCGCTTTTCAGCGCGGCATCGTATGCGGCGATGGTTTCGGGACCGATGTCGAATGCTTTCTGGCGCGCGGCTAATCCATTCGTCACGTCGACCGTTTCGATCCTCGTCGGATTTTCGAGGTCGTCGCCGGTGACGACGTCGACCGGCAGCGTCACGTTCGTGATGCGTTTGGCGATCTCCATCGAGTCATTGTCGACGAGCGAGCCGCCCATCGCTATGCCGCGGGCGGCCAGGAACGTGTTGGCCATGCCGCCGCCGACGAGGACCGTGTCGGCGAGCTTGACGAGCGTTTCGAGCGGCTCGATCTTGCCTGCGATTTTGGCGCCGCCGAGAAGTGCAACGAAAGGGCGGTCGGAGACGTTGGTGATCTTCTGCAGGAACTCGATCTCCTTCGCCAGCAGCAGTCCGCCGGCAATGCGGTCTTCATCAAACAGCCGCGGCAGCGCGTCGATGGATGCGTGCGCGCGGTGGCAGGCGCCGAAGGCGTCGTTGACGTAGTAGTCCGCCAGTTTGCGGAGCTGCTCCGCGAACCCGCGATCATTTTTTTCTTCGCCGGCGTGGAAGCGGAGGTTCTCCAGCAGCAGGACTTCGCCATCCTTCAACCTGATCGCTTGCTCTTCGGCATCGTCACCGACACAGTCGTTCGACCACTGCACGTCCGCGCCGAGCAGCTCCGCGAGTTTTTCGCGGATTGGCTCCAGCGAGTACTTCGATTTCCGCTCGCCCTTCGGCCGGCCGAGGTGGCTGGCGATGACGATTGCCGCCCCATCGTCGCGGAGGCGGCGCAGCGTCGGCAGCGTCTCCTCGATGCGCGTGGCATCAGTGATGCGCGCGCCATCGAGCGGCACGTTGTAATCGACGCGATAGAAAACGCGCGCGCCGTTTGTCAGGGCCAGGTCGTCGAGAGTTCGGATTTTGATCATTGATTGTGCGGTCTGTGCTTTTGCAAGATGCACGGCCTGAACCTACGACGACATCGACATCGACTCCTTTTTCACTTTTGCCACGTACGCGATCAGGTCGAGGATCCGGTTTGAATAGCCCCACTCGTTGTCGTACCACGCCAGCACCTTGTGCATGTGGGGATCGACCGAGCGGGTGAAAGTCGTGTCGACGATCGACGAATACGGGTTGTGATTGAAGTCGATCGAGACGAGCTGCTCGTCAGAGTAGGTGAGGATGCCCTTCAGCGCGCCGTCAGCCGATTCGCGAAGCACCTGATTGATCTCGTCCGCGTTTGTCGCTTTTTCAGTACGAAACGTCAGGTCGACGAGCGAGACGTTCGGCGTCGGGACGCGAACAGAGA
>DATART010000331.1:0-4751 GCA_036264035.1 Thermoanaerobaculia bacterium
TCAATGTTGAATGAGCTCAGCGCTCTCAGGTCCATTCAACATTGAACATTCAACATTTGCTTTCCGAGCCTGAATCGCATCTCAGAGAGCGCGGGGCCAACGATAAGGCAACACCACCGGCTCTCAAACGGCGGCACCCTCGCAGCCCGACGTCGGCCAGGGGGTGCCGACGCGCGAGAGTGCCGCCGTTTCAAAGCCGGATTTTCAATGAGACGCAACTGCCGGCGGAGCCTTGGGCAACCAACGCCGCCGGCCGTGCCGGCCCGGCCGTCAAAAGGCGACACCCCCGAGCCCGGTGTGCCGGCCCAGGGGGAGCCGGCACGCGAGGATGCCGCCGTTTCACGGCCGGGAGTGCACGCATGCGTGATGAGGAAGCGCTCAGAAGAACGCGCTGCGCGAGCCGGCTGGGCTACGCGCGAGGAGGAGAGCGTGGATCGGACGGAATCGCGACCAGGATCAGCGCGGGCGCGGCGATCACATGCTGCACGCGCGCGATCGCGAGGAGCGCGACGGCGAGGAGTATCGTACAGACGACGATCGCCAGCGCTTCTTCGAGCGAGCTGCCATCGAGCGCGAGATCGTCGGAGACGGAGATGATCGGGAAGAGCAGGACCAGGACGCAGGCGATGCCGAGCGTGGCGCGGCTGGAGCGGCGCGGCACCACCGTGAAGGCGGCGACCACGAGCGACAACCAGACGACGTTGAGCAGCAGTTCGATCATGCGAGTTTCGCGGCAGCCGGTCGATCCGGCCGGCTGCCGCATTCTATGACGTCAAGGTCCGCAAACGGTTTCAATCAACAACGCACAGACCTGATACGGATCCATGTTCGCGGCGGGACGACGGTCTTCGAAGTATCCATATCCCTGGTTCGCGGTGGCCATCGGGATGCGCACCGAGGCGCCGCGGTCGCTGATGCCGTATCGGAACGCGTGGATCGGCGCGGTTTCGTGAAGCCCGGTAAGGCGCTCTTCATTGTGCGCGCCATACACTTTGATGTGGGCGTCGTGGCGGCGCTCCAATTTCTTCATCGCCTCCTCGATCACCTTCATGCCGCCCTCGGCGCGCGTCGCTTTCGTCGAGAAGTTCGTGTGCGCGCCCGCGCCGTTCCAATCGCCTTTCACCGGCTTCGGATAGAGCGTGGCGCTGACTCCGAATTCTTCGCCGATTCGATACAGAAGCCAGCGCGCCAGCCAGAGTTCGTCGGCGATGTCGGGCGCCGGCAGCGCTCCGACCTGAAACTCCCACTGCCCCGGCATGACCTCGGCGTTCGTGCCGACGATGTGGATTCCGGCGCGCATGCAGGCGTCGGCGTGCGCTTCGACGACGTCGCGGCCGAAGACTTCATCGGCGCCGACGCCGCAGTAGTAGCCGCCCTGCGGCGCGGGGAATCCGTGATCGGGCCAGCCAAGCGGACGATTCCCTTCGAAGAAGGTGTACTCCTGCTCGATGCCGAACCACGCCTCGTGTTCCTTGTACTTGTCGGCAACTTGCCGCAGGAACGCGCGCGTGTTGCTCGGATGGACGGTGCCGTCGGGATCGAGCACCTCGCAGAGGACGAGAACGTCGCCCTCGCGATGCAACGGGTCGGGCACCATTTTCACGGGACGCAAAAGCAGATCGCTGAAATGCCCGGTTGCCTGCTCGGTGCTGGAGCCGTCATAGCCCCACTCCGGAATGTACGCAAGCGACTTCGCCGAATCGAGAATCTTCGTCTTCGAACGAAGCTTCGCCGTCGGCTTCTGCCCATCGATCCAAATGTACTCCGCAGTGATTTTCGCCAAAGACGTCAACCTCCGTTTTGAGATTTCGAAAGATAGCAGATTGTCATCCTGAGGCGGCGGCACCCCGGAGGGGTAAAGCGCGCCGAAGGATCCCCGGCTGCTAACCCGGGATCGGGCGGCGGCGTGCTCAAAGCGCGCGTCATGTGCAGAGCCACCCCCCTCACGGGTTACCAGCCGGGGATCCTTCACCGCCCTCCGCTCTTCGGCTTCGCCTCCGAAGCTTCGGCGGTTCAGGATGACAAATTCACCATCGCCGCCGGTTGCAATTCCTCGCCCACCCTGCTGACGACGACCAGATTCTTGCCGCGCGACTTGGCGTGATACATGGCGGCGTCGGCGCGGCGGAGGAGGTCGCTCTTCTCCTGCTCCAGCGACTCGTTCGGGTCGGTTACCGGCAGATGCTGGGCGATGCCGAGGGAGGCGGAGAGGAGGCCGGCGAGGTGAAGGGGCGGCATACTGAAGCCCCACTCGCGCGCGAGGAACGTCGTCTCCTCGATCGTGCGGCGGATCTCCTCGCAGACCGCGATGCCGTCGTCGAGTTTCGTATTCGGAAGCACGATTACGAATTCGTCGCCGCCGTAACGCGCCACGGTCGCGTCGCCCTGCTGCACGATTCGTTTCAAGAGAAAGCCGATCTCGCGCAGCACCTGGCTGCCGGCGAGATGGCCGTGACCGTCGTTGATCGCTTTGAATCGGTCGAGGTCCATGAAGATGAGCACCGCTTCATCGCCGCTTTTGCGCGCGTCCGAAAGCGTTTCGGTAAGACGTACGTTGAACCAGCGGTCGTTGTAGAGACCGGTCAGG
The DNA here is from genome assembly GCA_036264035.1 of Thermoanaerobaculia bacterium. Taxonomy (GTDB): domain Bacteria; phylum Acidobacteriota; class Thermoanaerobaculia; order Gp7-AA8; family Gp7-AA8; genus JADGNZ01. The sequence continues at coordinate 2,588 of DATART010000331.1, forward strand.
TCATCCTTCTTCGCCAACTCGTGCGCGCGCTTGGCGTCGAGCGCGTTCTGCAGGGTGAAGGAGGTGTAGCCGGCGAAGATCTCCAGCAGCGTCTTGTCGCGCTCCGTGAAGATGTTGCCGTCGAGACGGTTGATCAGTTCGAGGACGCCGCAGACCGTCTTGCCGATGTAGATCGGAACGCAGACGACGGAGTGAGTCTTGTGGCCGAGCTGCTCGTCGAACTCAGCGTAGAAGAAGTCGTCCTCCTTCACGTCCGCGGAAACGTAGGGCGTGCCGGTCTGGTAGACCTGCCCGACGATGCCGAACTTCGCGGAAAGGCGCTGACCGATGAGGTTGCGGCTGGCGTGGCCAAAGGTGGCGATGAAGACCAGCTCGTTCTCGCGGCGCACGGCCACTTTGCGAAAGGGATCATCGAGCAGGATCGACCCAGATTCCGACGGCACGAACTCATTCGCCTTCTGCAGGATCTGGCGGAGGACGAGGTCGAGGTCGATGTCGCTCTTGAGCGAGAGACCCGCTTTCTGGCGCTCCAGAAAGCGTTCCAGTTGCGGGATTTCGAGCGCGTGGAATTGAATCATCAGGATGGTCGCGAAGCGCCGATTATACGGTTTGATCCCGTTCCGCGGCGTAGGCTTCGACCTCGAACGAAATCGCGCGATAGGCATCGTCGTGCGCCATCCCGCGGCGGCGATTCCTTACGTATTCCGCGACGTACCGCCACAAAAAGCGGGGCACGCCCAACTCCCCCGCCTGCCGCACGTGCGCAAGCTCGTGCCGGATCAACGCGTCCGTGGCACATCCCGCGGCGATGTAGACGCGCTTGCCGAAGGTGATGGCGATCGTGCGGCGATGCAGGAACGGGCGCAGCCACCACGGATAGCCGATGCGAACGATCGCTTCGTTCGACCTCATCTACAATCCGCCGTCATGCGCAAATTTGTGATCGTTATCGTCGCCTTCGCCGCTACTTCGCTCTTCGGGCAGCAGGATTTCAGCAAGGTCGAGATCAAGGTGCAGAAGGTCGCAGGAACCGTGTACATGCTGATCGGCGCCGGCGGCAACATCGGCGTGTCGTCGGGCGACGACGGCATCGTCATCGTCGACGACCAGTTCGCGCCGCTCGCGCCGAAGATCCGCGAGGCGCTGCACGGCATCACCGCGAAGCCGATCAAGTTCATTCTCAACACGCACTACCACGGCGATCACACCGGCGGCAACGCGATCTTCGGCAAGGACGGCCCGATCATCGCCCACGAAAACGTCCGCGCGCGCCTCGCCGTCGGTTCGAAAAACCTCGGCGGCGTCACTCCGCCCGCGCCGAAAGACGCGCTGCCGGTGATCACGTTCAACGACCGCGCCACGATCCACGTGAACGGCGAAGACATCCGCGCCGTCCACTTCCCCCACGGCCACACCGACGGCGACGCCATCATTTTCTTCCCGCAATCGAACGTGGTGCACATGGGCGACGATTTTTTCAACGGCATGTACCCCTTCGTCGACACCGACAACGGCGGCAGCGCTCGCGGCATGCTGGCCGCGGTCGACAGGGTTCTCTCGACGCTGCCCGACGACGCGAAAGTGATCCCCGGCCACGGCGCCCTCTCCGACAAGGCCGGTCTTCGCGCGTTCGCGGAAGTCCTCCGCGGCACGAGCAAGGCAGTCGCCGACGCCCTCGCCGCGGGCAAGACTCTCGATCAGATGAAGGCGGAGAACATCCTGGCGCCGTGGGATGCGTGGGGCAAAGGCTTCATCAAGACTGATGCGTGGATCGCGACGTTGGTGAACGAGGCGAAGAAATAATGTGGCACAGACACTCTTGTCTGTGCTGCTGAGGCTCGGGAGCATTGAAACGTTAGCCCGAAGCTGTGTTCGAATGTAAGCCACTGCTACTTGCCAAAGCACAGACAAGAGGGTCTGTGCCAAGACGTGTCCAAATTAGCAGAATGCCGTCGCCGGAGGCGACTCGTACGGTAGCCGGTGGTCCGAGCGAAGCGAGCGACCACCGGAAACATCGGAGCGCAGACATTTCTCGACCCCGGCCGGGGTCGCGTATCAAATACCAACCGGCGTGAATTCCCTCCGCGACCGCTGCCGCGGTCGGAAAATTTCGACGCGATCGATGACCGGTGGTCGCTCGCTTCGCTCGGACCACCGGCTACCG